>CAOQRA010000052.1 GCA_948512295.1 uncultured Eubacteriales bacterium | reverse complement strand
TACAAAACGCGCTGTAATCTGCTGCAAAACTGCCATTTTGCTGATTTTTCAAGTTATGTTTCACGATTTTTGTGAAACATTTTAGGATATACTATTGCATATAAAAATCACTAGATTTTGGGCAAATTAAGTATAAAAACTGCTGAAATTAAGTTGAAAGTTGCTATTTTTATTGAACTCGTTCAAAATTTTTACGTTTGTAAATACATTTAGCTATATTTGTCAGCCGACTTGTTTTTTTAACGTCTAAGAGACAGCAAAGCTTTTATTTTGCATTTTAAGGCTATATAATTCGATTCATGAATAAACATGCTATAAATGCTAATAATCTTTGTCAGAAATGAAATTTGGAGGAATATATGCCCCGTTGTATGATTTGTAGACAAAGCGTCGACTACGAAAACTCTTATATATGTGACAACTGTAATAGCTATATCTGCGGCGAATGTATAATTCGCTACGGTAAGAACTGTGATTGCGGCGGAAGACTGCATCACTTAAACTAAATATTTCTTTTTCTAGTTGATATTAGTTTAGTACGTTAACTTGATAAAGTAAAAGATCAGTAAATCAAGAGGATTTTGCTTTATTGATTTAGCGTGTTAAATCTAAATGCGCAGATAATTGAAAAAACACACTTCCAAGCCTCATCATATGCACCTTACGTGACAGAGATAAAGCTATGCGGAGTGTGCTTATATTTATTTCTTAAACTTTCTTGCCAGCTTGCTATGTTGGACTTTATCTGCAAAGGCATCGCATTTATCGGTGATTACTTTGCGATGTCTTTTGATAGGCAAATAGAGCAGCAAAGATGTACCCACTGTGAACGTCATGCTGATAATAAGCTGGTATATCTTTATTTCATAGTCAAAGTATTTGTACGTTACACCAAAATACGCTATCGAATATAAGAGTACGTATCCAACTTGTGTTATATGGCGATATATTTTGCTTTTTATAAGAAAAGAGCATGCAAAATTGTTAGCAGAATACATTATGCCAAATATAATGCCTATAATGGCGTATATAGCAAGCGCAAACGGTTGATTTAGCGTATCTGAGAGTATCATTTGAAGAATCTCTTTAACAATGACTGTTTTTGCTTGCCTTTGACGTATTTTAAGCTTTCTATGCTTCCTGTAACGGTGCATAGACACTTTTCTGTGTCCAAACTAGCTATTGTAAGCTTTTGACCCGTAATTATCAGCGATCTGTCGCCAAGATTGCAAATAATCTGCTTTTCGTCGCTTTCAATCATGTT
>CAOQRA010000051.1 GCA_948512295.1 uncultured Eubacteriales bacterium | reverse complement strand
CTTTAAAACTAGGAGAATTTACAACCTCGCCAGACTTAACTTCAATAGGATAAACTTCACTTGAATTTTGTACTATAAAATCTATTTCATATCTTCCGCCAAAAGTATAGTAGCGCGGCTCTATATCAAAAGTTTCCTTTATCTGTTGTAAAACAAAATTCTCAATTAACGCACCTTTGAATGGAAAGTCTTTATCTAAGACAATACTAGCGTTGTCTATCCCCGCCATATGCTTTAATAAGCCCGTGTCAAACAGGTAAAGTTTAAAAGCACTTAAGTCGTCATAAGCTTTTAATGGAAAAATATTGTTTGAAGATTGATAAACTCGGTTAATCATCCCTGCCGATACAAGCCACTCAATCGCCTCTTCAAAATCTCTCGCTCTCGCCCCCTCTTGAACTTTACCATAAATGAATTTTTTGTTCTCTTTTGAAAGTTGTGTAACGAGATTTCTAAAAACCATAAGTATTCTTGCAGCATTGACTTTGCCGTTATGTTTACCAAAATCATTTTCATAAAGGTTAATAAGTTCATCTTGAATGGTGTCTACAAGCGCAGGGTCTTTGTAGTTAATCCATGCACTTACACACTCAGGCAGCCCGCCAACTATCAAATAATTTTGATAGGCTTCTTTTAACTTAGTAGAAAAAATTGCTTCAAGTTTTGCCGAAAGTTTAGAGTTTATACTATTATATAATTTAAACAAAATGGGGTCGGTGGCTTGCAAAAATTCTTCAAAATCTAAGGGATAAATATTGATTTTGTTTACTTGCCCGACTGGATATGATTTCGGTTGAGCTAACAGCGTGCCAAGCAAGCTCCCCGCCGATAAAACACAATACTCCTTAGCATTTTCATTGAAATATTTTAAAGAATTTAAAGCTTCACTACATTCTTGAATTTCATCAAAGATAATCAGCGTTCGTTCTGGTTTAATTTCACGTCCGCAAACTAAACTAAGTCTTTCAATTAGCCTTTCCGCCGATTTGTTCACTCTAAATAGGTCATGTATCTCCCTATCTTCATCAAAGTTGAAATATACATAGTTATCAAAATAGCGTCTACCAAACTCTTTCATTATCCAGGTCTTACCCACCTGCCTTGCACCTTGCAAAATAAGAGGCTTTCGCTCGCTTGAGTTTTTCCATGTTAAAAGCTGTTTTAATACTTTTCTTTCCAAATTTTCGCCCTCCTTTGTCCCTATTATAGCACATAAAAATAAAATTTCCACATTTTTTGCACATTTTTTGTGGTGATTTCACACATTTTTTGCACTATTTTGTAGATGATTTCACACATTTTTCGCAGATTCGGCTAATTTTACTGCAAAAAGGTTACAAAATAAAGGCTTTATGACACAGAAAATAAAGAGATTTCTCCGTTTCGCTTACGCAAAAGTCGAAATAACAATGAGGTTTTACTTTTTCTTTGATAT
>CAOQRA010000050.1 GCA_948512295.1 uncultured Eubacteriales bacterium | reverse complement strand
CATAGAAGTTGCCAAGCCCTCGCCCGTAGTCAAGCTCGCCACGCTCGTCTAGCACAAGCACATTATAAGCAAAATTGCGTTCGGAAAGTTGCCAGATAAAATCACGCAAAAATGTAGTTTTGCCAGCTCCCGGTGGTGAAATGACAAGCGTGTTTAATAGTTTATTTTCTTCCAAAATATGACCGAAAGCCGAAAGACTGCAGTTGCGAATTTCATGTGGAATGCGTATGTTTAGACTATTGAAATTTGTCATAGTTTTTATAACGCCATTTTCTTCAATCAAATCGCCGCCTATCCCGATACGAACGGCATTATTCATAACTAAAAACCCTTTTTTAATTTGCTCGTTGACGGAATAAATACTGCACTCGCTGGCGCGGAAAATAATGTCCTCTATCATTACCTTTGAGGAAAGAATTGCTTCTTTTATATTTCCAGACAATCCTTTTTCAGAAAGGAAGTATCGATTGCTGCCTTCGCTGATGACAATAGGCTTGTCCGCACGAAGTCTGATTTCATTTATGGCGTTAAAGCCCACCCGCTCGGCAAGCGGTAGATAGACATTATCTGGCAAAATATTTTTCAGCATACTCCACTCCTTGACATAAGGTATGAGTGCGCTTGTTAGAAAATGGCAGTTTGATTATGCGAATAAAGGCGAAAATGAGGGAAATGAGATTCTTCGACTTCTCACGTTGTGCTTCGCTCAGAATGACAAGTGGGCAACAAAAAACACCTTACTATTGTAAGGTGTTTTGTTATTATTCCGCTAGTTTCAAAATTGAGTGACTAATAAACCTTTTTAATTTTTACTTATTTACTTAACTCTTTCTAAATAACTGCCGTCACGAGTGTCAATGCGGATTTTATCGCCAATGTTAACAAAAAGTGGCACTGGAAGCACAAAGCCTGTTTCAACTTTAGCTGGCTTGTTGGTTGATTTTGATGTGTCGCCTTGGATGCCTGGCTCACAATCAATTACTTCAAGTTCCACAAATGTAGGAGCGTAAACCGCAAAAGGATTGCCTTTGTAGAAATACATTGTGCAGTTGGTATTTTCCTTTACATAATTGAGTGCGTCCTCTGCTGACTCGCGGTTGAGCGGAATTTGGTCATAAGTTTCCGCGTCCATGAAGTAGTAAATATCGCCGTCACTGTAGAGATATGTCATCTCTTTCTTTTCGATGACTGCCACTTGAAATTTGTCTGACGGATTGAAAGTTTGCTCTTTCACTTGTCCAGTCATGACGTTTTTAAGTTTAGCACGTACGAATGGACTGCCCTTTCCAGGTTTAACGTGCAAAAATTCGACTACTGAATAAACTGCACCATCCATTTCAAAAGTAACGCCTTTTCTAAATTCACCTGCTGTAACCATAAATAAATACTCTCCTCAAATTAAATTCTTGTATATTTTACCACACCTTAAGCCCGTTTGTCTAGTGTTTTACTCATTTTTTATTAGAAAACATTTGTTTATAAATTTCACGCATATGCTTTAAACTTAGTTCTAACGAATAATTTTCTATAATGATTGATTTTTGCATTTCATCTAATTTGCAATGTTGTGCTTCGTTTAATTCTATCTCTTTATTATACTTTTCCCAAAAAGAGGTATCACATTCATTCTCTGAATTTATGGGGTTAATTATTTTATCGTTAAATTCAAAAGGTAGAAATAATGACTGACAAGGATGAGCTTTTGCAGTGAAATATATTTTAGGACTTCTTTTGTTATCTAATTCTACAACCATAGACCCAGTCGTAGAATATTCGCCGTGCATACAAATAGAATGTTTTTTATTATTTGTATTTTTATCAAGGCGGTTATGTAATTTTAAAATATTAATAGCATCTAGTGTATTTGATAATTTATTTAAAGGTTGTTTCATAAGTTTCAATCTATAAATTCCGCTACATTTACCTTTTTTAGCAAATACTTTTTTAAAGTTTTTAATATCACTATACATATCGGGATTTTTTATTGAAAATGCAT
>CAOQRA010000049.1 GCA_948512295.1 uncultured Eubacteriales bacterium | reverse complement strand
ATTTTTAGCGCTTCATGCAAATGAGTAAGTTCTTGCTGGAATAACATTTCCCAAATCTTTTTAATGTTTTTATCTGTTTCATCATTAAGCATTGAAAAGTATAAATAACTTTCAATATACTCATGCATAAGCATGTCTTCACACATACTGCAAGTTGGATCAATAAGCGAACCATATTGAGATACATGCTGTTCTTCCACCATTGCTATTTCAGTATAAAGTTCTCGCCCCATCTTATTTTGATAAAAAGCCCCGAGGTTCATATAATAGTTCATTGTCTGCTGCTCTGCCGCTGTGATAATTGACACGTCCAGTTTTGTTAAAGGATCTGAAGTTGAGTTTTTGATAGGCTCTTTAATGCTATCGTAGGGATGACGATGATGAGCAATGGTAGGTCTGCCTGGCATAATTTCGGTGTAGTCCCCCACATAGTTTTCAGCATGCACTTTCATATCTGTTTCTAAAAGATTGGCATACCTATACAAATGGTCAAAATCCTCAAGCAAAGCAAAATCCAAGGCGTCTTTTACATGTTTATCTTTTGCACGCGCAGCAAGTATAGCTGTTAGGTCAACTGCAAGCTGCTCATAGCCTATGGTAGTTTCTAGTAAATTCTCATCAAGCGGTTTTAAAGCGGCAATAAGTTTTTGCTGTTGCTGTTCCATACGTCTAACCATGGCGACTACACGTCTTGCGTTATTGTCCTCACAATGACGATTAAAATGATGCTTGCTCCACACCGCCTCATACTCTGTACCATTCATCAAGATGCAACGCACACGAGTAAACGGATCTACTTCATTTTTATCATAAGGTTTAGGACAAAGATCTTTCCAGCTCATAATCTGGCTTTCCAGTTTTTTTGGTTTTTCCAAAAAAGGGTTAAAATTCATAAATACCTCCGCATATAATTTTCACAAAATGCAAACGTTTTATTCTATAAAATGTAAAAAAGAGGAGCTTAGTTACTTACTTTTGAAACTAGCGGAATAATAAAGAAACCTAAACCAGAAAAACGGCTTAGGTTTTCTTTTTTGCGCTTACTCTCTCTTAACCAGCAAAAAAACGAATACTTCTGCCGTTGTCACAGGTTGTCGTTTTAGTAACATATTCTCAAAATCTTTGGACATGCACTTTAACCTTGACAACAAAGAATATTTGCTTATACTGAAAAATAGAGAGAAGAAAACAAAAAGCAAAAGAGCGGTATGCGTTATGCTCCGCCAGCAAACCGCTCTTTTTGCAACAATATTGAGTTGGTGGTGTGTGCTTGTCTGGCGAGGCGAAGCCGAGCCACTTGTATTAACAAGCACACGCCTAAATGCCATTATAAATTGATTAGTACTCTTTAGACTCTTTTTCTAGGATAGCAACATCCAATTCACTCATAAAACAATCAAAACTCTTTTCTTTAATGCTATTGAAAAATGCATCAAAACTTTTTGGAGTAATCATTGTAAATTTATATAACTTTTCTTTGCAATAATTATTAATAATATCAAAATGCTCAATTGCTGCTCTATGTTTCCCTATATTTTCCGGCTGAGTATTTAAGATTTCTTCATCCCCCTTAATTTCAGCAATAATAATTTTATTATCAATTTTAATGAAAAAATCTGGGTTAAACTTATCATATCTAATAGCCTCCCCATGCCTTGGATTTTTCTTCCATGAATAATCAATAGAATAAAAACCAGTAGAAGGAGACTTTATCCATGCTGACAAATAAATAGCATTTTCTATTAATTTTTCTATAAATTTCTTTTCAGGTTCATGGTTAGAAAAACATAAAGATGTTATAGTTTTAAAGTTATTCTTATTATTAATTCTTTTTTGTTTAAATCCATTTCCACTATCAATTATTTCATTGAAAAATTCTTTTTCTTCATCAGTTAAAAATAATTTGGTATCATCAGTCCAAAATAGAGTATTGCTATTTTTTAATGAGCTAGCATTTGTTGATTCTGCTCTCATTTGTTTAGTCGAAATATTACAAAATACATTAGGTTGTGTATTATATGTTATATAGGTGGCTCCTTGTCTCCATGCCGTGGACATTGATGCCATTAACCTGTTTGAAAGTTTTTCTGTAATAACCTTATTTCCACTTTTTTCTAAAGACTTTTCTATAATCCCCTTTAAAACATCTATTGAATATTTGTTTT
>CAOQRA010000048.1 GCA_948512295.1 uncultured Eubacteriales bacterium | reverse complement strand
TATAATAAAATAAATTAATTTTTTAATTTTAATTGTAGGAACTGCATGTAAATACTAATCGTCTTGTTAAAACAATATAAGCAAATATAATAATATAAAAAACAAACTTGGAAAAATAAAAATCCACGGGTAAACCCCTATGTTCTAGAAACGTGTAAATCGCATTCATCTTCTTGTCTTTCTGAGCGAAATGAGTAAAGCGAATGCAGTCGAAAAATCTAGGCTTTGCCGTGATTAAAAACTTTACGCTAGCGCTATATCCTTCCGCAAAGCGTCAGAATGACAACATGGGCTCCGCTGTTTTTTTATTCACGGCCACGTACTTTTCTAATTTGATTTTTACGAACATACCTTTTAAACTTATAGGTAAACCTCTTTTAAACCATGAGTCCCCCGTGGGTTTTTATACCAAATAAAAATCCACCAGTTTTTGGTGGATATTTTATTTATTCTTCATCACTATCAGTAGGCTCTTCTACAATTTCTTCATTTGAAGCAAGAGCTTTTACTTTAGTCATAATTTCATTGTAAAGCTCTGGAGTCTTTTCAAGATAATCTTTTACATTTTCCTTACCTTGACCAATCTTCTCGTCATTGTAAGAGAACCATGAACCGCTCTTCTTAATAATTCCAGCATCTAAAGCAAGGTCTACAAGACAGCCAACCTGGCTTACACCTTTGCCGTAAACTATATCAAATTCAGCAGTTCTAAAAGGAGGTGCAAGTTTATTTTTAACAACTTTCACACGTGTACGATTTCCAACGATGTTAGTTCCGTCTTTTATTACATCCACCTTTCTTACATCAAGTCTTATGCTAGCGTAAAATTTTAAAGCCTTGCCACCAGTTGTAGTTTCAGGACTTCCAAACATAACACCTACTTTCTCACGTAGTTGGTTGATAAATATAACTGTAGTGTTAGATTTATTAATTATACCAGTAAGTTTACGTAACGCTTGACTCATCATTCTTGCTTGTAAGCCTACATGATTGTCTCCCATTTCACCATCTATTTCCGCTTTAGGAGTAAGTGCTGCTACCGAGTCCACAACTACAACGTCAAAGGAACTGGACTTGACTAAAGTTTCGCAAATATTTAGTGCTTGCTCGCCATTGTCTGGTTGAGAAAGATAAAGCTCATTAATATTAACACCTAATTTTGCTGCGTAAACTGGATCTAAAGCATGTTCAGCATCAATAAAAGCGGCAGTTCCACCCAGTTTTTGAGCTTCCGCAATAACATGCAAAGATACCGTAGTTTTACCAGATGATTCTGGGCCATATATTTCAATTACTCTTCCACGTGGAATTCCACCAATACCAAGTGCCATATCAAGGGTTAAACAGCCCGTAGGAATAACATCAATTTTTTGAACAGGTCTTTCACCTAATTTCATAATGGCACCTTTGCCATATTGTTTTTCAATTTGCAGCAAAGCATCATTAAGTGCATCTTTTTTAACATCTTTTTTATCCATAATTATCCATCCTCTTAGTTATCATTCTAACAAATTTTTATCAAAACGCAAAATCATTTTGCCTTAATTTTTTAACTAAATGAAATAAAGCACTATTTGTCGCCATTTCTAAGCAGTCCTTAGCATTTGCGTTAAATCTGTTTTTATAAACATGAACAGAAGCTTTGTCCGCTAGTGCTATAACACTTGACATTCCTTTATCATCAAACTTGCCGCTTACAACTATTGCAATATCAGTGCCAGTATTTTTTAAATATGTAACCGCTTCATTATACACGTCATCAGCTTCAAGCGGCAGACATGCACTTATGGTGCCTAATTTTAAAACTTCTGCAAAATTATTATTTTCACTGTTTAATTTGGACAAGATTTTCCCACCAGTAATGCCTTCATTAACTGCAAGTTTTAGATTTTTAATTCGAAGCAGTTCAAAAATGATTTGAGATATGCCAAGATCGTTCTCGCTGTATAAATTGTCTTTGAAAAGCCCTGCAATTTTAACTTGTTCGTTGTCTATAAGATTATTCTCGCCGCGATAACAAGCATAAATGTCTGTCATAAGATTTTCACCAATTACACGATAATTTAAGCTGTCACAGCCAAGTGCAATGCTCTTCATCCCGTCTTCTACTTCTTTAACGCTTTTCCCAAACAATCTAAATTTACAATATTTTAAACTATTGTCATGATGTGAATTTACTAATATATCCAATAAAGGCAGAAAATCTAAATCCAAAGGCAGAAAAACAATTTTACGCTGTTCTTTGTAAAACACAACACCAAGATCGTTTAAGACTTGCTTTTTGTCACCTAATTGAGCGATATTTTCAGCCATAATCTGGTCAAGCTTTTCATTTTCAGCAAACACTAATAGGTTTTCATCATTTGTCAGCATTGTTTTTAAACTTTCTTTATCATATTCTTGGCAAGTAAGGCTGCCAACTTCAAGTTTTTCTTTTGCAAAAAGCGATAAAACCTCGAACAAAGAAAACTTGATTTGTCCGCGTAAAAACCTTTGTGATAAAATTAATATATTATATTTCATTGTTCTCCTGTTTTACTTTTGTCTTTCTACTACGTGTAGTTTTTTTAGTATCGGATAAATTCTTTTTTGCATTAGTTTTTGAAGCTGAACGTTTAGTTGTCTCTTTTT
>CAOQRA010000047.1 GCA_948512295.1 uncultured Eubacteriales bacterium | reverse complement strand
CTGGCACATAGTAATCAAACTCGTCGAGATTATCATAAATTTCTGCCATATAGTCAGAAATTTTCTTTTTCTCGTCTGCCGTCAACTTACTCCAATTCCCACCAGATGCTTTACCAAATAAATCCAGCACACTATTTTTACTTGTCTTTTTGTCGCTGTTATATTTGTCTATCGCTTCACCGACGGCTTTCGCTGCCTCTTGTCCAGCAAAATTAGCAGCTTCTTCTTGTGCTTCCAGTTGCTGCTGTGTTATATTCTTGGCTTGTTCTAAAGCCGCTAATTGTTTTTCTTCGACAAGAGTTAGCGGTTCACCGTTGGCAATTTTATCTTCTAAATCTTTAATCTGCTGGTTAATGCTCTCAAGCTCACTTTTAGTTTCCTTAAGTTCATCATTAAATTCCGACCAAGCATTTTTAGCATCTTCTGCTGCTTCTTTTAAATCTTCATACGATGGTTTCTTACAAAGATTTATAATTGCCATAACAAGCGCACCTATAGCTGTAACTAACCCAAGAATCCAGCCTATAGGGTTAGATGCCATAAAAGCTTTTATAGAACCATCAGCAACAGCCGCAGCAATTTTAACTGCAAGCCCAATACCCGCTATGACACCAACAATAATTGCACCAGCCATTACAACCCAAGAAACCCATTTATCACCTTTATCCATTATAGTCCAAATGATTCCTAAAGCCGCTGCGGCTGTTGCTATCGAACCAATTATTTCACCCGATGAAATTGCGGTTTTTTTTGAAGCATTTTCCATCGTGTCGGCAGCCGCTGTCTCTGCCATTGCTTCTTCGGTTGCTGCCGCAGCGCCGTCTCTGTGTGCGGCGGCTTTTTGCCTTAATATTGCAATTACTTTGGTAATTGGTGCAAATAGCTTTTTCAGTCCAGTTAAAAACACAGACCAAACTTGCGTACCTTTAATTTTAATTAAAAGTGCATATATAGCGGCAAGAGCAACACCTATTAAAGGTATTTGAATAAGCAAGCCATCGCCAACGCTCGACACTGCATTAAGGGCATTCGCAATACCCTTCACGATGTCTAAAACAAATTTTACTAAATTACTATTAAGAATGTTTTGAGAAAACTCTTCCCAAGTAGCCCCTATTTGCCCCATTTTGCCTTGGATAGAATTTACATATTCATCGTTAGCCTTTTCTAAGCTTCCGTAAGCCGCTGCTTGGTTTGCTACAATGCTTTCAGCATCTCCCCAGTTCTGCATTATGCTGTAAAAGGCTGTTTGTTGCCTTGTGCCCGCCATCATATTAGCTATTGCCGCACGTGAAGTACTATCTAAGCTATCCCATTTTTCGTGCAAGTCTGCTAATATTGCATATGTGCTTCTTAACTCACCATTAGCATCAACTATTGCTACCCCATATGCTCTCATTTGAGCATCAAGGTCTGCGGTAGCCATTATTGTTCCTGCGTCTTCGCCGAGCTCGTCCAACTCGGCAGTACTTTTTGAAATTCTTGCCGCAATAGTTCTTATAGCAGTTGATGATTTATTTACATCTTGCATTGTAACATTCGCAGCAGTCAATAAGCCCATCGACTCTTGAAGAGAGTTACCGTTTGCAGATAGTGCGGAAGCAGCATTGTTCATTGCGATTCCGATTTCCGCTTGGCTGATGGCGTAATTGTTACCTATATAAATTATTCTATCAAGTACGTCCTCTAAATCCTTTGCACCCAAATCATAAGCTTTTAGTATCGCAGTTATATTAGTTGTTGCATCAGAAACGCTAACTCCACTAACGTTACTATATTGAGTTGTGAGCTTTGCCAGTTCTTGTGCTTCTTTAATTTTGTATCCTAATCGTGCAAAGGTTGTCGTTGACCTTATTAAATCTTCAACGCTTGCGCCTATTTCTTTGGCAGATTTAGCAACGGTAGTCGCAAATTCCGCATATTGTTTACTTGTCGCCCTTGTAACAATTCTTAACTCTGTCATCGCTTTGTCAAGTTCGGTTACATTTTTATAAACCTGACGAATAGCATTCATTGAAAGAGCTAAGAATGCGTAAGCAAACTTTTGAATAACTCCGGTTTCGAAAGCTTTTTTAATTTTATTGCCAACAGTGTCAGTCTTAATTTGCAGTTCACCAAGTATAGCTGAAGTTTTACTTACTTGTGCACCTAAGGCTTTTACTTGTTGTGCTGCCTCAACTGGATTACTGGATAATGGCTGGTTCATTGACATGCGTAAAGCATCATAGGCAGCCTTTGCTTCTTTATTGTGGTTAATTAAAAAATTATATGTAGAATACAGTTGCTCGCCCTTGCTGATTTGTTTATCATATCCAGGGACGATGCTATTTGTATATTTCTCTTGAAGTTTAATATCAAAAGCTTCTTTTTCTGCTTTTGCAAGTTTTTTATATTTTGATATAAGGTCATCAATAGATTTTTTTTGTTCATCTGAAATCAGACCAGCATTAGCACTTTCTTTTTTTGCCTTATTTATTTCCCGAAGTTTACTCTTTACTTGCTTTGCGTAAGTATCAAATAATTTTGTACTTCCTTCCGGAGTAGTAACGGCTTTACTTAAAGCTTTTTTATATTCTCCAGCCAGCCTGATTAATTCGGTGTATGCTTTTTTTTGTGCTACTAATTTTGAATTATCTTTTGAACCAGAGGAGTTACCAGTTTTATTGGTTGCTGCCGTTTGGTTATTGGTTTCTACTTTAATCTTTAAATTACCGAGAGTTGACTCTAAGTCTGCTTTCAGTTTCAATAGTTGTTCTTTAAAATATTTTTGGTCAACTTTAACTTGTAAAGATATTTGGTTAGCAATTCTGTCGAG
>CAOQRA010000046.1 GCA_948512295.1 uncultured Eubacteriales bacterium | reverse complement strand
CCCCACAAATGCTGAAGCGTTTGTGGGGGACCCCGAACGCTCAGAATGACAATATTGAGTATGCCAGACAAACTAAACAAGTACGCGGCTAAGTCGCTCAGAATGACATTACCCCATATGTCATCCTGAATGAAATGAAGGATCTTTTCTGGTGAGTCTGTATGATAAGTTAAAAAATACTTCACTTTTCATTCTTAATTCTTCATTTGCTACACTAGAATTGAACATTGTTCAATTCTAGTGTAGCAAATCCCCCCCCCGCGTCAAGCGTTTTTGCTTGATTTTTTACTTCCTTTTTGAGTTTTTTGTAATCACATATCGCTTATCTTCACATTGTTTTAATATTTTACGCTTTCCGCTTTTTTATTGTTTGAGCTTAATTTATAAAAAGCAGTTATCAAAACTGCTATTTTTTCTCACTGTTATTTGTATTATGACTTAAAATATACGGATTTTGCGGCGTATTTGTTCCTCGAAGTTCCACAAGTATTGCGTCTTCCCCAATCTTACAAATACATTCAAAAGGAATAAAAAGTTGACTTGTAGATTTAAACACATTCCAAAAAGTTTTTTCGCCAGGAACTACTATTCCACAAACACGTGCAGTGTTTAAATCAAAAACCATATCTACAATATGCCCAAGTTTACGGCCGTCAACTACATTGACAACTTCCTTACATCTTAACTCTAAAAATGAACTTTCCATAATTAAATTGTATGATGAAAACAATAAAACTATGAATAATTGATGTAAAGGAAGCAAAACAAAAATAGCCACATCGGCTATTTATTGCAAAAATTCTTTAATCGTTTTAAGAGCATTTTTTTCAAGGCGGGAAACCTGCGCTTGACTAATTCCTATCTCCTCACTTACTTCCATCTGCGTTTTGCCCACATAATATCGCATTAAAAGAATGTCCTTTTCTCTTCCTGATAGTGTTTTAATGGCATCGTGAACAGAAATTTTTTCATTGAGTGCATCATCACTTTGTTTTACATCCGCAATTTGATCAAGAAGATGCAAGGTGTCACTGCCATCGCTGAACACTGGCTCACTGAGCGAAACAGTTTCACTGATAGCGTCAAGCGCAAAGGTAACACTCTTTGCTGGCACATCAATGAACTCTGCAATTTGGTCTATCGTCGGCTCTTCTGTCTGCTTTTTAGAAAGTTCTTCTTTGGCCTGAAGTGCGCGAAAAGCAATATCACGCATGCTGCGTGATACTCGCACAGAATTATTATCTCGCAAAAATCTGCGAATCTCACCAATAATCATGGGCACAGCATAGGTAGAAAACCTAACATTTAAGCTTGCATCAAAGTTATCAATAGCTTTCATAAGTCCAACGCAGCCCACTTGAAACATATCGTCAGCACGGTCACCTTTACCGCCAAAACGGTGTACAACCGACAGTACAAGTCTTAAATTTGCCACCACAAAAGCATCACGAGCAAACTCGTCACCTGCCTTCACTTTTGTCATAAGTTCATTCATGCTTTTGCTGTCTAATTTAGGAAGTTTGGTGGTATCTACGCCAGCAATGTTTACTCTCGATGCCATAGCTTCGCCTCCATATGCGAAACTATTGTGAGCCATCCACATTAAAATAATTCCACTATGACAAAACTCGCTTAGATAACTTTTAATTCGTCAATATTTGCAGAATATTGCAATTAGATTGCTAAAGATTCCAACTTGGCACGCATATCCTTAAGAACGCGCTTTTCAATACGCGAAATATAACTTTGACTAATGCCGAGTTTATCCGCCACTTCTTTTTGCGTAAGTTCGTCTTGCCCCGCAAGCCCGAAACGAAGTATCATAATCTCCTGTTCTCGCATGCCTAGCTGTGAGATAAGTTCGGTCACTATTTTTTTATTGTCTGATTTATTTAAGTTTTGCTCCACATCGTCTTCCTCACCAGGCAGAATATCTGAAAGCACTAACTCATTTCCGTCTCCATCAGAATAGATAGGCTTGTCCAAACTGATATCTTGCTTAATTTTATTCATCTTGCGAAGATGCATCAAGATTTCATTCTCAATACAGCGTGAGGCATAAGTGGCTAGTCTAATATTTTTATCCAGTTTAAAAGTTCTAATTGCTTTGATAAGCCCGATTGACCCCACTGAAATAAGGTCCTCCATTTCCACGCCAGATTTATCAAACTTTTTAGAAATATATACTACAAGCCTTAGGTTATGCTCTATAAGCTTTTCCATAGCGGTTTGACTGCCGTTTTCTTTGGCTAGCAAAAGAGCCTCTTCCTCGCTCTCTTCAAGTGGCTCAGGCAGAGCCTCATTACCACAAATATAACAAACAATGTTTTTTACATCAAAAAATGTATTTTTTCTAAAGATTTTATAAAAAAACTGTTTAATTTTAAATATTAAATTCATTTTGTCTCCTTAAACTAATTCACTATGAAGAAGTATTTTTTTGCCCAATGACTTATCAAAACCTGAAAAGGACAAGCCTAGTGATATATCATTATATGTCCGCTTATCACCATCTAGCACCTCAAGTTTGTCCGCATTGAAAACAAGTATGCTTGTCCCGCTTGCCACCGTGTTAATTTTGACATAATGCCCACACTTAAACTTTCTAGGGTCAATTTTTTTCATGTAGGCGTTTAGATAGTCTTCGTGAAAAAACTTAGAAAACACCTCGTACGTGATAAGTACTATAGGTTTATTGGTAATGGGATCATAAAGCACATTCCCGCTGTCGAGATACCCCTCCTCCTCAACTTCTTGACCATTGATACATAGTTTCACTTTAAAAGAAAAATTATCAAGCACGCGCTTTTTATTTCTGGCTTTTAAAATGAAATATGCGCATATATAAATTCCAAACGCAATAAGCCCAAGGACAATAAGCGGCAGCTGTCCAAACGCTTGCGTTACCGCATAGCAACCTCCACCAAAAAGAAATGTGCCGCCTAAAAAACTTCCATAAATCATAATGAACTTTTTTATCTTTTTAAAAGAAAAACTAAGTGAAACCATAAATGCAGCAGTAAAAACTGTGACAATCAGCTTGCAAATTACATTGAGATGACAAAGCGGCGCGATTAGCGAAATCGCCGCGCCCAGCAAAGCAGACAAAGTACAAAACCTTGCTTTTTCTTTTAAAAATAGCGCTGTAATTTTAACAATGAAAAAATTAAGTAGAAAACTTATCAAGAGAGTAAATTCTATTATAATTTCCATTCCCGCCTCTTGACTAATTATAGAATAGTTAAACATTATTACAAATATAAAAAATGACGATTAAAAAAGTT
>CAOQRA010000045.1 GCA_948512295.1 uncultured Eubacteriales bacterium | reverse complement strand
TCTTAATAATGTAGGTTTTGCCATAATTTTACTCCTATATATTTTAAGTATAGCATATTAGAATGTCAATTTCAAGAGGGAAAATATAAAAATAGATTCTTCGATAGTCCCCCCCCACAAACGCTGAAGCGTTCGTGGGGGACCCGAACGCTCAGAATGACTCAAACTGAGTTTGTCTAAAAGATTCTTCGCTGCGCTCAGAATGACAACTCCCTTTATTTGTCATGTTGAGCAAAGCGAAACATCTTTTTTAGTAAACTTTGTGTACAAGTTTTGATTACAAGATTCTTCGGCGGCACAATGTTTGCCTCAGAATGACACGGCTGGGGAGGCACCACTCGGCGTTTAATATTTTTAACTTTCCAAGATTAAAAATATTAAACTTGACGCTGCAAGTCAAAAGTCTTGACAGCTACCTCGCGGCTGGACCCCACAAACAACAAGTGTTTGCGGGGTGCCCCGTTCCCCCTCCCAATTTTCCTCCGAATAAGGGGCGGGAATCGAATGTTCCCGCAGATAAAATAATGTATAAGATGTACCAGTTGAATTGACAGTATTCCGAGCGTGTCATCCTGACGCGGAGCACACAGAAGTGAATGACAAAATTATGAGCATGTCATCCTGAGCCACAAGCGTATGCGAGCGAGTCCAAGGATTTTTTCTGGTTTCTCTGTGTAATATATTAAGTTGCAAAACTTTTAAAGTTAAACCACAAATTCAAAATATAAATTCTATTGTTTTTCTTTTAACTTTTAGTAAATAGTGATATAATATATTCATGAAAAATTCAATACTTATAACTGGCGCAAAGGAAAACAATTTAAAAAATGTCAGTTTAGAAATCCCTAAAAACAAACTTGTAGTTTTTACTGGTGTTTCAGGCTCGGGTAAGTCAAGCCTTGCTTTTGGCACCATATTTGCGGAGGGGCAAAGACGTTATATTGAAAGCCTGTCTTCTTACGCACGTCAATTTTTAGGTCAAGCTCAAAAACCTGATGTAGAGGCTATTGATGGGCTAAGTCCTGCCATTTCCATAGATCAAAAGACGACAAATCATAATCCGCGTTCAACTGTTGGTACTGTGACAGAAATTTATGACTATCTTCGCCTGCTTTTTGCACGAGTTGGCACTCCTTATTGCCCGCATTGCAGCAAGCCGATTGCTCAGCAGACTATTGACCAAATAGTAGAAAGTATTATGGCATATCCACTTGGAAGCAAACTTTCCATAATGGCACCTATAGCTAGAGGGCAAAAGGGAACTTTCGCAAAAAATTTTGAAAGTTTAAAAAGGTCGGGGTATGTGCGAGTTAAAGTGGATGGCAGCATTTATTCACTCGATGAAGAAATCAATCTTGATAAAAATATTAAGCACACTATCTATGTGGTGGTTGATCGAATAGTGTTAAAAGAAGGAGTAAACACTCGGCTTAACGATAGTTTAGAGACTGCCATCAAGCTTGGCGAGGGGCTAGTAATTGTAGATCGCGATGGCGAAGAGGTCACTTTCAGCACAAAATATGCTTGCCCCGATTGTGGATGGACTTTGGAAGAAGTTAGTCCTAGAATTTTTTCCTTTAATGCACCTTTTGGGGCATGCCCAAACTGTTCTGGGCTAGGAGTCGTCACGGATTTTGATGAGGCTTTAGTACTCAGAAACAGCGAGCTTTCCATTCGCGAAGGCGCATTTAAAATCACTGGATGGAGCACAGAAGAGGGATCTCTCACATTTCGCTATTTATCAGCAGTAGCGCAAAAATACGGCATAGACCTTGACATGCCAGTCAAAAAACTTTCCAGAAAGCAACTTGACATTCTTCTTTATGGTAATAATGGAGAGGCGTTGGATCTTTATGGAAATGAAAAACAGAACAAAACTTTTGAGCATTATAACGGCAAAAAAGCACTTGCTTTCGAGGGAATAATAAACAACTTAAAAAGACGACTTGCAAATGGGAAAAGCGAATTTATTCGATTAGAAATTGCTAAATTTGTCCGTGAACAGACTTGTCCAGTTTGTCAAGGCAAACGCTTGAATGAAAGTGCGCTTGCAATAAAAATAAATAATAAAGATATAGCGCAGACCTGCGACATGTGTGTGGGACAACTTGTTCCATATTTTCAGGGACTTATTCTTAACAAAACTCAAGCTGCAATTGCGCAAAGCATATTAAAAGAGATCAATGCACGATTAAAGTTTTTGTCAGATGTCGGGCTTAACTATTTGACTCTTTCGCGCTCAGCGGAAACATTATCGGGTGGCGAAGCTCAGCGCATTCGTCTGGCAACTCAAATAGGCAGTGGACTAAGTGGCGTTCTATACATTTTAGACGAACCGTCTATTGGACTTCATCAGCGTGATAACGAAAGACTTATCGCTACAATGAAAAACTTGCGAGATTTAGGAAACACCTTAGTCGTGGTGGAACATGATGAGGACACTATTAGAACCGCAGATTGGATTGTGGATGTAGGACCTTATGCCGGAGTGCATGGTGGGGAAATAGTAGGAAATGGAACACTTGAAAGCATATTAAAAAACAAAAATTCTGTTACAGCAAAGTTTTTAACTGGAGAAGAAAAAATTGAGGTGCCTAAAACTCGGCGCAAGGGTAAAGCTTTTTTGAAAGTAAGGGGCGCTTGCGAGAATAACTTGCGCAACCTAGATGTGGATATACCGCTTGGTGTATTCACAGCAGTTACGGGAGTCAGCGGCAGCGGTAAATCCAGCCTAGTCAATGAAATTTTGTACCCGTATTTAAGCAACGTTTTAAATGGCGCACGTAATACTTTAGGAAATTTTGCTAAAATTGATGGAGTTAGAGAACTTGACAAAGTTATAGCCATTGATCAGTCTCCGATAGGCCGAACGCCGCGCTCCAATCCTGCAACCTATGTAGGGCTTTTTACACCGATTCGCGATTTGTTTGCTTCCACCCCAGAGGCGAGGACTCGAGGGTTTTCCTCTGGTCGGTTTAGCTTTAACATCAAAGGAGGCCGCTGCGAAGCTTGTGAAGGCGCGGGGATTAAACAAATTGAAATGTATTTCTTGCCAGATATAACGGTTCCTTGTGAAGTCTGCAAAGGTAAACGTTATAATCATGAAACTCTGGAAGTTAGGTATAAAGGTAAGACTATTTCAGATGTACTTGATATGACCATTGAAGAGGCACTAACTTTCTTTGATAATATACCGACCATTAAAAATAAAGTTCAAGCATTATATGACGTTGGCCTTGGATATATAAAGCTTGGGCAGCCAGCGACAACGCTATCCGGCGGTGAGGCTCAACGTGTAAAGCTCGCCTCTGAACTTGCCAAAAAGTCCACAGGAAAGACCATCTATCTTTTAGATGAACCAACTACAGGACTTCACATGTTTGATATTAAAAAACTCATAAGCATACTTGATAGGCTTGTAGAGGGCGGAAATAGTGTGATTGTTATAGAGCATAATCTTGATGTTATCAAGTGTGCCGACCATATAATTGACCTTGGGCCAGAGGGCGGCAGCGGCGGCGGTACCATTGTCACCGAGGGCACGCCAGAAGAAGTGGCGCTTTGTGCGGATAGTTTTACAGGTCAGTTTTTAAGAAAGATGTTATAACGTGTTGTTTTTAGATTTGTAAGAGTGGCTGCTTTTATACGTACATTTTTTCAAAATTCAAAGAAATAAAAACTTTAGTCGCAAGATTAAAGTTTTTTAATTTATAGCATTTTTATAAAATAGGTGAGTGCACCTATTATTGCAAACATGGAAA
>CAOQRA010000044.1 GCA_948512295.1 uncultured Eubacteriales bacterium | reverse complement strand
TTAGGTGGCGACTTTATGTGGATTGATCGACTTCAAGAATTAAAAAAACAAGAAGAGCAGCAAAAACAGCTAAAAAAAGACAGCAAAGTGCAAATAGGTAATGATTCTGACTGGATTTCCAGATATCTTGCACTTAAAAACGCTGAAGAAAATAATAATGACTCAAACATAACTCCAACTATAGAAAATGCTTTTCCATGGGCTGTAAGACCAGTGACATTACAAGAAACTGACCTTACGCAAGCAAAAGTCATTGTAGTTTCTACTAAGAGCGAAGCAGAATAAAAATGCACCCTTTAGTCACTAACTTTTGAAACTAGCGGAATAACAAAGAAAACCTAAACCAAAGACGGCTTAGGTTTTCTTTTTTGTGCTTACTCTCTCTTAACCAGCAAAAAAACGAATATCTCAGCCGTTGTCAAGGTTGTCGTGGAAATTATATACTCTACAAAGCACTAGGCACTCGCCTTGACCTTGATAACAAAGAATACTCGCTTAAACTAGAATAATAGAGAGAAGAAAACAAAAGCAAAAGAGCGGTCTGCGTTACGCTCTGCCAGCAACCGCTCTTTTGCAACAAAATTGAGTTTAGGCGTGTGCTTGTCTGGCGAGGCGAAGCCGAGCCACTTGTTATATACAAGCACACGCCTAAATGCCAAATTAAAAAATATTCTTAAATCTATAGCACAAAAAATAGTGTTTATGCTATAATTAAACAGGAGGTTTTTATGATTAATTTAAACTTGGTTTATAAAAATGTTATAAAAATTGTAAGAAAAGCATATAAAAATGCATGTAATATTAAAGATATTAAAGTTGAAAATAAAGAACTGAATGACATTGTTACTTTAGTTGATAAAAATATGGAAAAAGAGATTGTAGACAAACTTACAAAACTTTATCCTACGCATTCTTTTTATGGCGAAGAATTTGGCGAAAAAGTAAACTCTAGTGAATATGAGTGGCTAATTGACCCAATTGATGGCACTATAAATTTTGCGGCAGGAATACCTTTATATGGCACGAGCATAGCTTTAAGAAAAAATAAAGAAACTATCCTAGGGGTAATATTTGATTGGGAAAATAACAATGTATATCATGCTATAAAAGATAAAGGGGCATATAAAAATAAAGAAAAATTGCAAGTTTCTAATCGTAAAAACTTAAACGAATGTGTAATCTCATATTGTTTAACTTCCCACTACGAACAAAAACATATTGATGAAGTCTTGAATATAGTAAAAAAACTTTCACCTAAAGTTAGAGGATTAAGGCTTATTGTTTGTGCAACAACAGAACTCGCTTGGCTTGCAAGCGGAAAAACAGATGCAATGTTTAATGTAAAACCAAGTATAGGTTTAAGTTCTTGTGCCGGTAAATTAATTGTTGCTGAAGCTGGAGGAAAAATTACTAACTTGCAAGGTAAAGTGCGTGTCGAAAAGGATACCTTATTGATTTCTAATTCGATAATACACGAAGAATTACTAAAACAAATTTCTTGATTTTTTCTGCAACAAAATTTAAAATAAGTAATTAAAAATGCTTTATTTAATTGATAAAGCATTTCTTTTTTGCTAGTTTCAAAATTTATAGCCCTTAGGTGTATTTTTTTGTGATGTATGATTATTAAAGAATTTTGCATTATGAAAGTGTTCTTGAACTGCCATAATTATATATTTTCATTCTTCTAATCATTAAAAAAAGTGGCTATGCCACTTTTTTTTATTCTACTTCGTTTTCGCCGTTGTAAATTCCGCCCTCAAGCTCTTTACCTTTAATGTGAGCTTTGCCGCATACAATCGTTTTACCGCGCAGGGTTGATCTGCCGCGTACTAATGCTTGGCCATAAACCTTTACATGGTCTGTAAGCAAACTTGCGCCATATACTTTAGCTTTTCCAAATATGTATGCAAAGCGATTTGCTTCAGCAAAGCCATAAAACTGTGCATAATCGTCAATTATTGCAAAGCCAGAGATAATAGCATCTTGCCCTACAATACAATGTCCTTTTAATACACATTGCCCAGAAGCTGAAGCGTTTCCTAAAAATTTTGCGTGCTCTTGCAGCATTGCATCTTCGCTAACATGACTATTTTCAAACGCCATTGCATCATCGTAAATCCAACAAGTGCCCTCTTGGCTAAGGTTTTCTTCTGTTTGAACATATCCTCCAATTGTGCCCGCTCTAACTAAAAGTTTATGCTCGTAAGAATAAATGTCTTGTAATGCAATAATTCTGCGCAGCACAATAGTTTCATTGGCATCACCTTTTTGAATAGTAATACAATCTTCTAATCTATCTGATATTTTGTATTTCATTTTCCTGCCTCCTTTATCAAAGCCTTATTATTATATCAGAAATATAGCTTTTGTCAAGATTAAAATAAAAAAAATACTTGACAAGCAATACATTTTATTCTATATTAAGTTGTGAGGTTAATATGAACGCAATAGAAAAACAAGAAATATCAAAATTAGACCCTAGATTTCGTCCACTGGGTGCATGGGCATACTTTGGATACTCACTTTTATTCGCACTCCCTATTGTAGGCTTTATCTGCTTAATTGTGTTCTCATTTAATGGAAACAATATTTGTAGACGAAGCTATGCAAGAAGTTTCTTCTGTGGATTCTTGATTGCAGCAATATTAATCGGCATTGCAGCAATCGCTGACATGATAACAGGTATTACGGGAGTGGCATAAATATAATTCCTAAATAAAATCTAATTACAATTAAACAAAGAACAAAAAAGCGGCATCGCCGTTTTTTTTTAGTTTATTCATCCATAATTTCTTCAAACATTCGACTGTTATTCTCAGATATCTCTTCCCTGTCCACAGTCATTATTATCCTATCTAACAAAACAGTAAAAATAGCCTATACTGTTTCTTTTATCCTTATTATTGTTCGCCTTCTCCCTCTGATTCGATAAATCTAAAAACACCATCCGCATTCTTAGTTATTACTTCTCCACTTTTTTCTTCATATTCAAGAGTGTTTGATCCATCAACACCTCCAATTAGCATAAATTTTTGCTCATCATTTACAAAGGTTCTAACGCCATATTCAACATCATCTTTTTTAAACATAATAGTTGTAAACAATTCATCAAACTCTGGATTTACCCATGCAGCCTTAAATTTAGATTGCGTGCAAAAACTATTTCCATTCTTTGTTTCAAAATCTGCATAATCCCATTCCCTTTTATGATTCTCTCTATGTTCACGATTTTTTGCACTTAATACTTCATTAAATTCGTCAACAATTTCTTGTGTCAAGAAATCAAAGATGTTTGTTTTTAACAAAAGCTCTTCTGATAAATATTTCCCTAATTCTCCAAGTTCTATTTTTTCCATTTCTTTTCTCCTTTTTATCCATTATAAATGGACAATTTGATTATATCACAAAAAGCCAAATTTGTCAATACTTGGTTTTTGAACGCCATGCTTATGCGCCTACTTTGAAGATATCGCACGGAATGCAACGCAAACTGAAAGTTTGCCGGAACACTGCTGGGCAAATCTTTGTTTACACGAAAAAAGCGACCTCATGCGGTCGCTTTCAACATATTCCAGCAGTAGACTACGCCGTTAGGCGCAAGCGCACGCACGCTCCTTCGACTGGCGCTTTTCTTCTGGAAGATAGAAGTTCGCCATAGGCGAACGGACAAACGCAGTTTGTTTACACTGCTGGAATATCCTGATTTATACAACAAAAAACCATGCTCACGCGCATGGTTTAATGATATTCCAGCAGTGTTCTATCTTCCCGGGCCGTTACCAGCCAAGTATTGTCGACGATGAAAAGCTTAACTTCTGTGTTCGGGATGTGTACAGGTGGACCTTTTCTCTATCGCCACTGGAAATGGTATTACTTCAAACATTTGTTTGGAATAACTGAATTTATTTTGCGGTTTGATTAAAACCTTGACAACTACATAATTAATTAAGAAACAAACTTAGCTAAGTATATCCATGAATAAGCCCTCGAACTATTAGTATCGGTCAACTGAACACATTACTGTGCTTACATCTCCGACCTATCAACGTTGTAGTCTACAACGGTTCTTACTAGCTTACGCTATGGGATATCTAATCTTGTGGCGGGCTTCACGCTTAGATGCTTTCAGCATTTATCCCAACCATACATCGCTACCCAGCTATGCCACTGGCGTGACAACTGGTGCACCATTGGTATGTCCATCCCGGTCCTCTCGTACTAGGGACAGCCCCACTCAAATATCCTACGCCCACGATAGATAGGGACCGAACTGTCTCACGACGTTCTGAACCCAGCTCGCGTGCCACTTT
>CAOQRA010000043.1 GCA_948512295.1 uncultured Eubacteriales bacterium | reverse complement strand
TGATAATTTTGATGTGGTTGTGATTGATACAAAAGGGAAACTACATTTTATTAATGATTTAAAGTTTAATGAACAATTATAATTTATATCTTTCCTTTAAACCTTAAATCTTTTCCAAGTAATTGAAGTTTGATTGTTGAGTCGTCCGCTATGCGAGAGGTGATACGCTCATCATAGTTTGCTAGGAAATCGCCAAAGTCAAGATTGGTTGTGATAACGGTAGGCAATTCGCTGTTCTTGCGCTCGTTGATAATGTAATAAAGTCCGCTTTGGATGATTGAGTTTTGTGTAGAGCTTGCTCCTTGCTCGGTGCCAAGGTCATCAATAAAAAGCACGGGAGTTTTAAAGTAGTTTTGCATTATGCTGTCTTTTTCGTCTATATCTTTGCTTGCAAAGCCACGCAGGATGTCTTGACTTAGTTTATATGCGGAAATTGCAATAACTTCTTTGCCAAGGTTGATTAATTCGTTTGCCATACATTGAATTAAATAGGTTTTTCCAGTCCCAGGGTAGCCAGCAAGGTATATTATTTTTTTCTTGAAATCACTGTGACACCAGTTTTTCATAAGTGTATAAATTTTTTGCATTTCCTGTGAATTTTCAAATATGTCAAAATGCACATCTGCAAAACTTTGCATTTGACCAAACCCACTATTTTTAATTAGTAAAAGGCTTTGCTGTCTTTTTAAGCAGCTACATACTCGTCCTTCAATATAGCCACTATCTTGACAAACCTCGCAATCGTATTTTGGTATGATAGAAGTAATACCAAGCTTTTGTAGGCGTTCGTTAATTTTTTTGTCATAATCTTGAGTGTTTGCCGTTTCTCCTTGTTTTGCGCTATTGATAATTAATTCCATTTTGCCGTTATAAAGCCTTGCAAATTCTGCGTCTTTAAGTGCTTTCGTTAAATTATCGCGTGCATTTGCTTCCTCAAGTCTTTTGCGGGCTGTTATAATTTTCAGCGCTTCATTTCGAGAGTCCATTTTCCCTCCTAAATCTCTATATCATCGATTGATTGGAACAGCGAGTTCATTTGTTCACGCGTGTAGCTTCTTCCAGTAAAGTTTTGTTTTGGCTTTGCAAAAGTGTCAGAGATAGGGGTGGTCTTTTTTGCTTCCTCCGCTGTAGAAATACCTTTAGCGTGCCAGTCTGAAAGTACACGGCTTAAGTACTGCAATGGATTTTCTTTTTTGCTTGCAAGTGTGATTGCGTAATTTATAATTTCGTCGCTAAAGTTCCAGCTTTGCGTCCATGTTTTGTAGTTTTCTCTGTCTTTATAGTTGACAAGTCTATTAATGCCGAGGTCTTTTAAAATTAAAGAAATTCTTTCATCTTGAGCAAGTAGGTTGTTCATATGTGTATTTAAGGCATCAAGTGTGACTATTCCCAATTTATAGAACTTTCGTACGCGTTTGTCCATGCCTTCAAGTGTGCGCACGCTTGTTTTAAAGCAGTTGTAAGCAAGCTCCAACAGTACATTTTGATCAAAGCCTAAATCTAGCCAAGGCATAATGTAATTCTCAATTTCACTATCAAGGGATTGATAATAAAGACCAAGCGTTTTATTAATCTCTTTTGCAAGTTGATAAATTGACTCGCGTTGTTTTTCAAACTCATCAATTTCTTGAATTGACATTTTTTGCATGCCATAATAACGCGATAAAACTTCGTCTAGTTTTTCCATTGTAAATTTGTTTTGTTTGTTAAACTTTTTAGCAATGTTTAGAACTACATCAAAGTTAAAGCCATAATCATTAAGCCATTTTAAAATAAGTGAACGATCTTCCAAGCTAGGATTGCGTTTTACGCCAGTTGCCGCAAAAAGTAGTGCAAGTTCATCGCCATTGTTTTCAAATGAGGATATTTGCTCTGCCACTTGCTCCGCCGAAGTTATTCCTTCATTTGCCCAGTTACGCGCTACAGTCAAAATATAGTGATAACCTATTGCACGAGATTTTGTTTCCACGCAATATTTCATAATCATGATAAGTGCTTCTTGCTCCATATGATAGCGTTCCAAAAAGTCATAGTACTCGTTGTACTCTGTTTTAGAGATGTCTCGTTTGCCTTCAAAAATCTCTTGCGCTTGCTTATTGAATAGCTCATACTTTTCTGGTTTGTAAAGTTTATTACTTGTAAGCACATTTTTGAGCGGAATGTAACGCACTTCAATAGGGCAGGTGGAAAGCACTTTGACAAGCCCTTCCTCTTGCCAATAGTTGAACGCGCCAATAATATCCTCTTCGCTCATGTTTAAATGTTTGCAAAAAGCTTCCAAACTGTTATCAAATGCATTTGGATTATTGCACATATATAGTCCATAAATATACACTTTGACAAAATCGCCCTCGACATGGGGGAGATAGTCATTTATAAATATATTGTCGATTTCCGTCTTGCTGGAAGCGACATATTCAGTTGAATATTTACAAAAAGCCATAATATACCTCATAACGATTTTAGCATACTAATGCAAAATATACAAACTATTGACGAATGATTTTTGATAATTGCGCATATTTTACCCTATGAAAAAATTTGCATTTGCTTTAGCATTAATATTTATAGTACCTTTTGCGTTAGTAGGCTGTGGGCAAGAAGAGGTCAAGCTGTCCCATTACAGCCTTGACCTTGAATATTTTGACACCACGCAGACAATAAGCGGAAATGAGGTGGTGGAGTATGTTAATACAAGTGATAATATGTTCACATATTTACTTTTTCATCTCTATCCTAATGCCTTTCGTGAGGGAAGTAAAAGTCCGGTTGTGTCAAGTGTATCAGAGAATAAGGCATATCCTAATGATAAAAGTTATGGAAATATAACTATAAATGCTGTGTATTGCGAGGGAAGTCCAGCTAGTTATGAGCTTACAGGCGACGATGAAAATATATTAAAAGTTCAACTATGCCGCGAGCTTTACCCGGAAGAGTCGATAAAAATAAACATTCTCTTTGAAGTTCAACTTGCAAATATCAATCATAGACTCGGCTATGGCAATCATGCCACTAATTTAGGCAACTTTTATCCTATTGCTTGCATTTATGAAAACGGCAAAGGCTTTATGACTAGCCCATATCACTCAAATGGCGACCCTTTTTATTCCGAAACGGCAAATTATAGCGTAGAAATTACCTATCCAAAAGGTTATCAAATGGCGTCCAGCGGTGTGATAAGAAATCAATTGGAAAAGGACGGCAAAATTAAAGCTCAACTTATCGGCAATAAGATACGTGATTTTTGTCTGGTTTTATCCAAAGAATTTAAGGTTAAAACAGCAAGCGTTGACAACGTTGAAATCAAATATTATTATTATAACGATATTAATGCTGACAAAAGTTTACAAGCTTCTTGTGACGCTGTTAAAACTTTTAATAAAATGATAGGCCGCTATGAGTATTCCGTCTTGAATGTGGTGGAAACAAACTTTTTAAATGGTGGCATGGAATATCCAAATCTTGTTATGATTTCCGACCAAGCAGGGCAAGACTATACCTACGTAATTGTGCATGAAATAGCTCATCAATGGTGGTATGGCATGGTGGGAAATGATGAATATAACAACGCGTGGATGGATGAGGGATTGACGGAATTTAGCACAATGTTATTCTTTGAAGAAAACACCTCTTACGGCGAAAATTATAATAATTTAATCAAAAATGCAACTGCCACTTTTAAAAATTTTGAAGAAGTCTACACTCGTATAAATGGAAGCGTTGATACAAGCATGAACCGCGCACTTTGTGACTATCAAACGGAGCCCGAGTATGTACACTGCATTTATACAAAAAGCGTGATTATGTTTAACACGCTTCGTGAAATGGTCGGGGAGCGCAAATTCAATAAAGCGATGAAATATTACTTTGAAACATATAAATACAAAAACGCAAGCCAAGCCGAGCTTATTTCCGCATTTGAGAAAGCAACCTCTTATAATCTTGAGGGATTTTTCGCCTCTTGGCTGGAGGGTAAAGTGCAAATAAAATAAAAAAGTCACTAGCATTGCTAGTGACTTTTTAGTGAAGAAAGATTAAAAATTGTGGTTCATTTAAAAGATTCTTCACTGCGTTCAGAATGACATAGTATGGGTCGTGTTTGTTAATTTTAATATTTGAATTATTGCATATTTAATTAGTTAAGATTTTGACCAAATAAGGTCACGTTTTTCAATATTTTTTATGTTATATTGGGGGGGTAGGAGGTGATTATGAAAGTAAATATAAGATTAAAAGAATTGCGAAATGAAAAAGGGTATACACAAAAAGAACTTGCGAAAATGCTTAATGTTTCGACATCCACTATTAGCAAATTTGAAAACAACAAATTAAAATATAATTTA
>CAOQRA010000042.1 GCA_948512295.1 uncultured Eubacteriales bacterium | reverse complement strand
GAATATTATTGCGATTTCAAAATTGAAAAATAAAGTTGTAATAGGTCATTTTGCACTTTTTCATCCGTTATATGATGACTGAAAAGATTTAGTTTGATTTTTTAAATTATTTAATTTACAAGTAGCTACTTGTGAATTTTTTATACAGAACTTTTTAAAGAGGGTGATAAGTTGTTAATATGAAAAAATGTTTGTATCTTTTAAGAAAAAGTGCTACAATTCATACTGTTATAACATAAGGAGTTTCAGTTATGAAAAATTTAACTACCCAAATGATATATAGAATTGTCTTATGCTGCATGTCGGCTCTTGCAGTGATTTTGACTTTTAATATATTCTATGTGGGACAGGGGCGAATGATTTAACCTGGGAATTTTTGAAATATTATACTAATATTTCTAATTATTTTGTTTTTGCTGTTTCAGTTATAGTCCTTGCTGATAATGTTAATCGTGTTAGGGCAGGTGAAAAAGAAGGGAGCAATAATAAATTACACAACTTTAAGTTTATGACAACTGTAATGATCCTTGTTACATTTCTTGTGTATTGTATTTTGTTAGGAAATCCGCTTTCTGCTGACTTTTGGCGTAATCTTGGCAACCTTTCCTATCATGTTGTTGCACCTATTTTATTCATACTTGATTATTTTCTTTTTGAAAAGAAAAAGAGTGTGTCGGTCTTTGCTCCTTTATTAAGCGTTATCATTCCACTTGTGTATGTTTGTTATGTTTTTGTTCTTGGCGCTGCAATTCCTGATTTTGAATATCCATATTTTTTCCTTGACGTAAATAAACTGGGTTACGGCGGAGTTGTTGTGTGGGTTGTTATTCTTGTTGCTGTGTTTATATTGCTTGGCTATCTTTTGTGGTTTTATAACCGCCTGGTGAAAGAAGATGGAAAATGGAAATTTGATATGAAACATCTTCTTTGGTTGCGTAGACCACCAAAAAAAGACATGGATACAGATAAAAAAGACGACTCGGATTCTATAAAAAAGATTGAATAAAGCTAAGTTGAGCCGATTAAGGCTTAAAGAAAATCATTGGCTTATAGTTGTAGGCTGATGATTTTTTATAGTGTCAAAAGAAAATTAATAAAAAATAAGTTTTGTGTGATAATCACTTGCTTTTTTGTCGAATTTATTTATAATATATATTGCTTAGTATAACTTTTGGGGAGTATTTTATAATGACATATATAGAGATTGTATCGTTAGTTTTTACGCTTATCGGTGCATTATTAGCAGTAATAACTTTACAATATGTATTTATTTTTATTATTGGAATTTTTGCAAAGCGAAAGGTTTTTCCAGTGAGAACTGAGAAGCTTAGATATGGTATTGTTATTGCTGCTAGAAATGAAGAAAGAGTAATTGAAAATCTTATAAAAAGTATTCGTAAATGTAATTATCCCCAAGAAAAGTTAGATATTTTTGTTATAGCACATAATTGTACTGATGAAACGGCACAAATTGCTCGTGAAAATGGTGCGATTGTATATGAATATGACAATCCAGAAGAAAGGACGAAAGGTTATGCCCTTAAACATATTTTTGAGTGTATTAACAAAGATTATGGCATTATGAGTTATGATGGTTTTCATGTCTTTGATGCGGATAATGTGTTGGATGGTGAATATTTTAATAAAATGACTGATGCATTTCTATACTATGATAGGCAATGTGCAATAACCTCGTTTAGAAATGCGAAGAATTTCGGTACGAATGCTTTAACTGCTTGCTATGGGCTTTCTTATATTGGTAATTGTAGTATTGAATCTAATGGAAGAATGGTTGTGAGTTGTTCTTCTAGATTACTGGGATCTGGGTTCTTGGTTAGCTCAGAGATGGTAAAAGATGGTTGGAATTTGGTTGATTTGTCTGACGATACAGATTTTACAGCAGAACAAGTGTTGGGTGGACATAAAGTAATGTATTGCGATGAAGCAATGTATTATGATGAACATCCTACCACATTTAAGGCTATGTGGCGACAAAGATTGCGTTGGTCAAAAGGAGCCTTAATTATCTTCAAAAAAAGGGGAAAAGAACTTTTAAAAAATGCTTTTGGTTTTAGAAAAAAGAAGGATAAAAAAGTAGAACCAAAACAGTTAAGGGGCTCCTCTATAGACTTGATTTTAGCTACATTCCCTGTAGGAGCAGTTGGATTCACTATTTTTGTAATTAATTTAATTTTTATGTCTTTTGCCCCATTATTTGGTGGTAATATTGCAGCAATGTGGATTAGGTGGGCAATTTGGAGCGGCGGAGGATTATTATTAAGTTGTCTTGGTCTCATGTTGTGTGCGATAATATATTACATAAAAGAGAGAAAAAGAATTCCAGAAGTTCCATTAAGAACTAAGGTAGCATCCATATTCTTATGGCCTATATTTACATTGTTGTTAACACCTCTTCAAATCGTGGCAATGTTTACTAAAAAACTTACTTGGAAGCCAATTGTCCATAGTGACACATCAAGTTTTGAAACATTTAATAGTTCTCAGACTGTTAATGTTGATAATGAAATTTACGAAATAAATAAGGAGAAAAACAAATGAAACTAGTAATAATTTCAGGCGGTTCTGGAAATGATGCTTTAGTAAAAGGTTTGAACAAAATTTGTGCGGGGGGGGGACAAATTGACCTTAACATTATCGTTAATGCTTATGATAATGGAAAATCTACTAGAGTTTGTAGAGCCTTGACAAATACGTTAGGAGTGTCTGATATTAGAAAAAATCACTCTAGGCTGTATGAGGCAATATATGCAGAAAAAGCAAATCCTGCTTTGCTAGAGTTTTATAATAATAGATATAATTTTGAAAAAGGAAAGGAATTAGAACAAATCACTTCACTTTTACGTCAATGGAATATGTCAGAATACATCAAATATGTGGATAACTTTTTTGCAAATGCCGAATCCAAAAACTTTACTTTTAAAGATTTTAGTGTTTCTAACATCGTATATGCTGAAATGTTTAAAGAAATCGGTTATGAAAAAACAAACAAACATTTTTGTGACAAAATGGGTATAAACGACTTTGTGATTCTTAACTCCTTTGACAATGTTTATATCAAAGCACAGACGCAATCGGGTCATATCATTGAAGACGAAGGCGAAACCGTTTTTTGGAATAATCCTAATGACAAAATTATAAAAACCATTTATCAGGTGCAAAGCCACTTCGGACTTAACCAAAGAGCAATTGAGCTAGTAAAAGATGCTGATTTAATAGTAATTTCTACTGGTACATTTTGGAGTTCTATTCAGCCCACGATTGAATACCTTGACTTTTATAAACATATCAATGCTTCAAAAGCTAAAAAAATTTGGGTATTGAATAATGAAGAAGATGGCGACTCGTTTGGAGTTTCAAGTTTAGAATTTGTTAAATTTATGGAAGAAACCGGACTCGATTTAAATCAATTTACTATTTTAGTTAATGCCGATGCACGAGATTCCTTAAAGTTTAAGACAGACAAATATAACTTTGTAGAAAAATCTATGGGTAACAATAAAGGCAAGCACGACGGCGACAAGTTTGCAAGGGCGCTACTTCAAATTTATTACGGGCTTGAAGATAGCGAAAACTATGATAAAATATTATTTGATTTTGATGATACAATTTGGGCTCGTGATAAAAGTGACAAACTGCAAGAAATTTCCAAGCAAAATATAGAGTTGATAAACAATTTTTTAAACCATAAAGCTGTTATTATCAGCGGCAATTCTTATGCCAGCATTCAAAATAAACTTGCTTGTCTCTACGGAAGAGATTTAAGCGGTCTTGTGATTGATATATGGGCAGATGCTAACTCCTCACTCTATAGAAAAAATAAACTAGTAGAATTTTTAGACCAGTTAGTGTTAGATTCTCAAGCTAAAGAATGCGTTGACGAAATTGCCAACAACTATAATCTGTCAATCGAGCAAATTGGCATTAAGCCAGTAAATTTTAAAATAAAGCCTTTAACTTCATTAGAGAGAAGACTTTTAACGGACATTATTAAAACCAAATATAAGGGATATTTTAAAGCTGATATAACTGGCAAAACAACTGTTGACATTTTAAACGTAAATAACGATAAAAGCGCCGTCTTTAAATACTGCAACTTTGATAAATTAAAAACTCTGTATATCGGTGACGAATTAAAAAAAGGAAACGATTTTTCAATTTCCCAGTGTTGCACAAAGAAACTAGAAGTTAAAGATGTAGCAGAAACAAATTTAATTATTAGGCTTCTTATAGGAGAATAGCATGACTTACGGATTAATAATTAGCGCTGGAAAACAATCAAGATTCCAAAGCCCTATACCAAAGGCTCTTGCTCGTATAGGCAACGAGACATTGTTAGATAAAAATATACAAACAATGACTCCCTTTTGCGATAAAATATATGTAGTTTGTTCAACTGAAAACAAAAAATTTTTCCAAGGTTATAACAGAATAATTATTGAATCTGGGAAAGGAAGCGGAGATGCTGTGTGGCAAGCTTTAGAATTTCTTAAAGCAAAGCCTAATGATCACTGCTACATTTTATGGGGCGACACCTATCAAAATGAAAGAATCTATAACGAAATTCAGACACACAAAAATATGGCTCCAGCCATCATACCTTGTGTCTATGAAGAAAAACCATATGTTCAAATTATGAAAAACACACAAGACAGCATTAGCGTAAAATTTTCTAAATTTGGAGAAGTAGCAACTCCAGGATATCACGACCTTAGTTTATTTTTTTGTGAAGCAAGTATACTATTAGAAAAATTACGACAATTTAGAGGTTCTATTTTAACAAAAGAGGGAAC
>CAOQRA010000041.1 GCA_948512295.1 uncultured Eubacteriales bacterium | reverse complement strand
TACATAAAAAGTTAAAGTTGAAAAATGCTACTGAAAAAGAAATCAATTTAAAAATACTTGAATATGTATCCAATCTTAAAGATATGTATGGATTTTCGCTTACTGAAAAGCAACAAAATGATCCCATTTTTATGATCGAATTATATAAAGCAAACCCTCAATCGCTTGCTTATTTTAGCCCCAGCATTGAATTGCAAGATAATACTGATTTTATGGTTGAATTTATCAAACTCGAGCTCGCAAAACGCAAAAAAATATATCAAGAAAATAAACTGGTATACGACTTTATCAATATGAAACCTAGTATTAAAGATATATTACTAGACTATAGGCATTTATATTACAATCCTGCATTCATGAGAAAAATTGGCTATTTGCTTGAAGATGAAAGCGAATAACACAAAATATAGTAGGTAGCATGCGCATACTACCTACTATATTTTGTTATACGACTTTTTTGTCAGTGTTTTCAATTTTAATTATTTCAGGCTCAGCATTTTCAACTTCGATAAACTTATCGGTAACCACAATTTTTGAAATATCTTTATGACTAGGAATTTCATACATAAGCCTATTCATTTTACTTTCCAATATTGTACGAAGCCCGCGCGCGCCAGTCTTTAAATCCATTGCTTTTTTAGCAACTGCCAATATTGCATCTTCTGAAAATTCTACATCTATTCCATCAATTTTAAACATAAGCTTATATTGTTTAATAATAGAGTTTTTAGGTTCCACTAAAATTTTGGACAATGCTTTTTCATCAAGGTCATCTAAGCCAACCACCACGGGAAGTCTTCCGATAAACTCAGGAATAAGTCCAAATTTAATAAGGTCGTTAGGTTGCACACCTTTTACTATTTCTGAACTTAGTTTTTCATCTTTACTTACCACACTTGCGTTAAAGCCAAGGCTGCTATTTTCACTTTGACGATTTTCTATAATTTTGTCAAGCCCCACAAAAGCACCACCACAAATAAAAAGTATATTAGTTGTATCTATTTGCAGCATTTCTTGATGTGGATGTTTTCTGCCACCTTGAGGAGGAACATTTGCTATAGTGCTTTCCATGATCTTGAGTAACGCTTGCTGCACACCCTCTCCTGCCACATCTCGAGTGATGGATACATTTTGCGTCTTTTTTGCTATTTTATCTATTTCATCAATATATATGATTCCACGTTGTGCTTTACTTATATCATAATCTGCATTTTGAATTAATTTTAAAAGGATGTTTTCTACATCATCCCCCACATAGCCTGCCTCTGTCAAAGTTGTAGCATCTGCAGAAGCAAAAGGAACTTTTAATATTTTAGCCAGTGTTTTTGCAAGCAAGGTTTTTCCTGAACCTGTCGGTCCAACCATTAAAATATTGCTTTTTTCAAGTTCAATATCTTTATCGTCAGAGTTTGAAAAATTATAATTTATACGTTTATAATGATTATATACAGCAACGGCAAGCACACGTTTAGCATCTTCCTGCCCTACAATGTAGTCATCTAATTTATTTTTAATTTCTTCGGGAGTCGGAAGCTCTATTTTTTCAAACGCTGTATTTTTTTCTTCATCTTTCAAAATATCTCGACAGATGTTTATACACTCATCACAAATAAAAGCCTCTCCGCCTGGACTTGCCACCAGTTTCTTGGCATTTTTTTGAGATTTACCACAAAATGAACAGCTGCAAGCTTCTTCATCTAACATATTTACGCCTCCTTATTTTTTACGCGTTACAAAAATTTCATCTATAATTCCATACTCTTTAGCTTCTGACGGAGTCATATAGTTATCTCTATCTGTATCTCTTACAATGGTTTCAAGAGGCTTTCCAGTATTTTCACTTAACATGCGATTCATCTTATTTTTAATGTTTTCAATGTGTTTAGCTTGTATAAGAATGTCACTCGCTTGTCCCTGTGCTCCGCCAAGTGGCTGATGAATCATAATTTCGCTATTTGGCAGTGAAAATCGTTTGCCCTTTGTGCCACCAGCCAGCAAGAATGCCGCCATGGAAGCAGCAAGTCCAATACATATAGTGGAAACATCGCATTTTATATATTTCATAGTGTCGTATATTGCAAGTCCAGCACTTACACTTCCACCAGGGCTATTAATGTACAAGAATATGTCCTTGTCAGGATTTTTACCCTCTAAATATATCAGTTGTGCAATAACTATATTTGCAATATTGTCATCAATTTCCCCGTTAAGAAATATTATTCTATCTTCAAGCAACCTTGAATAAATGTCGTAAGAACGTTCCGCACCTCCATTTTGATCTACAACCATAGGAATTAACATAATTATATCCTCCCTTTTTATTTTACTTTTATACTTCCAATTATTAATAATTGAAAAAAGTCGAGAATTGACTAATTTGCTTGTTTTAACAGAGCAAAGATCTTTTCCATTAAAATTTCGTTTTCAAAATAAGAAACATCCTCTCTGCTTATGTTCTTTTGCATTTCTTCAACGCTGACACCATATTGCTTTGCATACTCTGCCATTTTGGCGTCAATATCCGCTTGCTCAACTTTAATATTCTTGTCAGCAATAATTTTCTGAAGCACAAGACGAGTTTTAAGCGTTTTTTCAGCGTCCTTTTCTGCGTTCGCATGGAAAGCCTCCATAGTAGAGCCGGTATATTGCAAATAAGTTTCAAGCGTCATATTTTGATGTGAAAGACGATGTTCAAACTCATGCATCATGTGATGAGCTTCTTCATGTATCATTGCATGAGGAATTTCCACGCTGCTTGCAGCAACCACTTCATCTACAAGCGCAGTCTCATAATCATAGTTAGCTTTTCTTTCTGCTTCCTCTACAAGTTTTTCCTTAACAGATTTTTTATATTCCTCTAAATTCTCAAATTCTGTCGTATCTGAAATAAATTTGTCATCAATGACAGGCAATTCTTTTTCTTCCACCTTTTTAACTGTCACAGCAAATACTGCAGGCTTGCCTTGCAAACTTGTTTCGCCATAATTTTCAGGGAAAGTAACATTGACATCTTTTTTATCACCTACTTTCATGCCTACAACTTGATCCTCAAACCCATCAATAAAGGTATGGCTGCCAAGCTCTAAACGATAATTTTCGCCAGTGCCGCCCTCAAACTTTTTGCCGTCAATACTGCCAACGAAATCAATAGTTGCAATGTCACCATTTTGACAAGCTTTATTTTTTTCTATATATCGTACATGTGACTCTTTCAGTTTTTGAAGCTCAGATTCAACCTGTTTAGCATCAACTTTTACAGTCGCCTTCTTAGCTTTTAATGCTGTTAATGCCCCCAATTTAACTTCTGGCATAAGGTCAAAAGTAAGAGTAGCCTCCACGCCTTTGTCAGCAGTGTAGTTATCCATGCTAACTTCAGGCATAGCGGCAGGCTTAACGTCATGATTTTCAGACAAGAATTTAGAGAATTCTTGCCCTATCATATCGTTGAAAGTGTCCTCAAAGAAGACTGTATCCCCATAAGTTTTTTCAATAACCTTTCTAGGTACTTTCCCTTTACGGAACCCTTGCACATTATATTTTCCCTTATTTTTTTCATAAGTGCGGTCAAGCGCCTTTTCCCATTCTTCGGCGCTAATTTTTACTTTTAAAACGCCTTGCTTTTCTTTTTGTGTGTAATTATACATATTCATCTCCTTATTAAAATTCACTAAATTATATCATATCAAATATTAAAAAGCAAATAAATATGCAGTAAATATTTCGATTTAACACAATATTTTTTTATTGCATATTAAAATAAGATAAAAATAATTATACTAAATATAGTAGGTATTATGCAAGTACTACCTACTATATTTAGTGATAAATAATAAAGGGTGCAGAACTAGACATGTATTTAAAAGATAATTCAGTTTTACTATGTTTACTTCAAAATACCCTACTCGGATTATTGACATTGCTAGCTTTGCGAAGAATGTTTTAGACCTGATATGTACATAAACTAACCAGAAAAGATTCTTCCGCTATGTGTCAAGATGACAATACCAGGGGTTGTCATTCTCTCAGAGTCTGTCATTCTGAGTGAAACGAAAAATCTTTTTCACCAATTCCATATTTTGTCATTTCGACCGAAGCAACGCGGTGCGGAGAAATCTCAATAGATTCTTCAGCCATTCACCCCATAAATACTAAAGCATTGATAGGGACCCCGAAAGCCGTAGAATGACAACTTTTATTCCTCATTAAAAAAGACGACCTTTGTCGTCTTTTTTATGCCTCACTGAAGCCTAAACTTTTTAAATAGTTATATACATTTGCGCTTACATTTATTCCACCTATATGCAATAACTCTTTTGGCAACGGATAACCTCCATTAAGCCGCTCGTTATATGTCCAATTCCCCCATGCTGTTGAGCCGCCATACATAACCTTTCTGCGTGTTCCAAGTATTGTCATGTCAGCATAAGAAGAATTTACCTGCGTCTCTGCTGTATCATTAGCTGTACCAGTATAACCTCCTAGTTCTTTTCCTGTTGTGTCATAACCCGAGGCTGTAATGCTACTATTTATAGCTGCACAATCTGTTACTATTCCACGCCATGCGCTTATTGCTGCCACTGTGTCTTTTGAAGATAATGTACAATTCATTACTATGCAATTTATATAATTGCCACCGGTTCCTCTTCCCGCTATACCAGCAATACTTGCATTTTCAGCCGCTCCATTAATCGTTATATTATCTATTACACAATTAGTCACTCTTGTTCTTCTATATCCACCGTCATTGCCGCCTATTATAGCTCCTGAATCTCTAGTGCCTGTTATATTTCCACCTCGCATTATAATGGAAGAAATATAAGCACCTGCTGCTCGGCTGACTAGAGCTGCCTCTTTTGGCATATATAAATCTATGCTAGTTTTTATATTCTTTATTTGATAATAATCTCCAGCTATATTGCCTCCGAATCTTAAGTTTGATTCTTCACTTCCAATCCCTTCCCAGATATGTGCGGACAAATCTATATCAGCGGCAAGTTTATAGTATTTCTCTCTTAAATTGCTGCTTCGGCTATCCTTTGCTACTTTCGCAAGTTGCTCCGCTGTCTTGATTATGTATGGATCTGCTGTCGTTCCTCTTCCTCCCGCATAAGACGACGCTGCGTAGTCGTTCCATGTTTTAGTACGGATTTTTAGGCAAGCTATTTGATCATTTGCTGGCATCGTTCCGCTTAAACTTCCCGCGATTGTGCACGCATTATCTGCATATATCCCTTCGCTTTGTTTGTCCGTTCCATATTTTACATTCTTTATTTCATAGCTTGTTCCATATTCTAAATTACCTTTGTAGTCATTTACCTGCGTTGCCACTTTACTTCCGTTTATGTACATATCAAACGTTGCATAGTTTTGCAAAGTTCCATCTATCTTTCCATCTAGATTTCCGTTTACATCCAGTATGTATGTGTCCTTCATCCACTGAGCAATTAATTTTCCATCTCCATAACAACCTTTAACTGATGTGCCAGCTGGATATGTCGTTACCCAACTGCCAAAAGATGGCGATGGTTTCCATCCGATAAAGACATATCCTGTTCGTGCTACGTTAGGTAGAGCTGTTATCACTACCGATGATGCAACGTCTGGTAAAACTGTATCCGCATCTGCATTATAACTTAAATTTATAGATGTCGTCGAACCGTTTACAACCCCACCATTTGGGTCAAAGTCTATTGTATAAGTTATCGGTGCCCATACTGCCAAAAAGGTCAAATCTTGTCTTACTGACATCGTTTCCGTAGCCCCGCACTCATGAATGTACCCAGTCCCCGACTCCTGCCAAGAGGACAATTTATATCCTGCTCGAGAAAATGTACTTGCATATTTAACTGTAAATCTTTCACCATAATGCACCGTTTGCGTCACTGCCGAGGAGCCGCTGCCGCCATTTGGTTTATATGTGATTGTATACGGATTTTCTTCATAAGTCAAAACAATCTCAAAATCACTTGGATTAAACTGAGCGGCAGCTTGCGATACTGTTGATGAAACACTTTGAGTTCGTGTCCAACTGTAAGTATTCCCCTTATATTTATAACTTTTAGATTTCAATTTATAAAGACTCAAGCTTGGCGCATAATCAGCTGGCATGGAACACGTTTTGCTATAAATGGTATACTTATTCCCTGAACCATCCATACCATCTCTTGAACTTGTAGTATAAGGTGCTTTACATGCATCAAAACTTCCTGATAATTGAGTTCCAGCAGTATTATAAGCCTTAATATTAGTTATATTTACATAGAAACCTATTGCTCCTCCTACTTCTTCTAATTGATCAAAATTTTCCTCACTATTTTTGGCGAAGCCAAAAATTCCCCCCCCATAAGTAAAGCAATTCCACTTGACAGGAGGAGAATGAGTACTGCTATTAATGAACCA
>CAOQRA010000040.1 GCA_948512295.1 uncultured Eubacteriales bacterium | reverse complement strand
TTGCTCCCATAAATGCTAAGTACTTCTCACGTGCTGCGTCATATTCGCTTTTGCTAGGTATGTATACTTTCTCTCTTAATATTGTAGGTTTTGCCATAATTTTACTCCTTTATATTTTAAGTATAGCACAAAATTAAATAAAAAACAATACTAAAGCTTAAAAAATATCTAAAAGATTCTTCGGACATTCACCCCACAAACGCTGAAGCGTTCGTGGCCCCGAACGCTCAGAATGACACGGCTGGGGAGAATAAAAAAGATTCTTCGCTGCGCTCAGAATGACAACTCCCTTTATTTGTCATGTTGAGCAAAGCGAAACATCTTTTTTAGTAAACTTTGTGTACAAGTTTTGATTACAAGATTCTTCGGCGGCGCGCTGGTTGCCTCAGAATGACAGGCTTAAGTGTAAACAGTTATGCTGCTCAGAATGGAAAATGTCATGCTTACAATGACAATAAAGGTTGTTAGAAGGCAATAAAGTAGGCTGATAAGTTGTCCAGAATAGTCATTGTGCTTTTGGGGTGTAGATTATTTTAATTAGGTTTGTTAATTTCATTAATATTTAAAATAATAAAAATCCTAGCCACAAAACGTGGCTAGGATTTTTAAAATCAATTAATTGCAATCACAATCCTCGCTGCAACGATGTCCGTCATGACAGTTACAATCGTCACCGCAATCGCAGTCATGTCCGCAGCACCCACAATCGCCAACGAACTCGATATATTTATCAAGTGCAGTGGCTTTATAATTATTTTCTGGCATAAGTTCAGTAGTGAAGTAGCCAGCCGGTGCGCATAAAACTTCTGGTATACGATTGATTACGCTTGCGCAAGTAAGTTCAACGGTGCAAGGGCGGTTGATAATGACTTGAGTGTTAGGTTCGCCTTGGATTGTCCAGTCATTGCAATCAAACTCATCTTTGTCATAAACTTTTCCAATACATTCGCTTTGAATTGTTATGCCCTCTTTAGTTTCGGTGGTGACAACGGCGCTCATGCCGGCGCAGCGACCTTTAGGAATAACCATTCCAAGCGTTTCACTATTTAAATCATTCTTTGCAATTTGAGGTACGCATTCTTGAGTTTGTTTTGTAACATGTAACCCAAGTTTGCTGCAAAGCCATCCGTTCACATTCCACATATAGCTTGGAGCGAACTCGCCTTTATTAATAAGCTTTTTGCGTTCTTCAACTGAAATATCATCAAGTGAAGCAATTTCTTCTTGAAATTTCTTTTTAGTGAGTCCTGCACCATGCACTTTTGCAAGTGCGATACCATAATCTTCTACATTATAGCTGGATTTGCCAATTATTTTAGTAATTTTATGCGTTGCACCTGCAAGCACAGAAATTAAATTGCCCCAGAAAACATCTTGATAGCCGCTGCCGCAAATGGTAGCGCCAGTTTCTTGAGCCAGCTTGTCAATTTTTTTAAACACTTTTGGATTGCTATTCTGAGGATAGAAAGCTTCCTCACAAGTAGTAATTGCGCATACACCATTTTTTGCGCAAGTTATAAGTACGTCTTCAAGTTCGCTGATAAGACTTGTAGTAGTCACTATCACCACATCAACTTCGTTGTTTTGTAAAAATGCATCAAGCTCACTGGCGTTTTGTACTTTAACGTTGTACTTTTTATCTCCGTGTATAAGTCCAGCATCTTTGCCAATCTTGTTTTCGTCGATATCAAAGGCTCCGATAAGTTTAACACCTTTTTCAAGCGCATAACGCATAGTGTATTTACTCATTTTGCCGCAACCATACTGAACCATAGTAATTTTTCTTTTCATATTAAATCCTCCTAATATAATGATATACTATTTTTATCAAAATTCAAAGCAATAAAACAATAATTTTATTAAATAACAAACTAATCGCAAGTAAAACGCAACAAATTGTTTAAAAATACCAAAACGGCAAACATTTGAGGAAAGCCTTATTTAAATTCAAAAAGTAATAATGCAGGTAGATTCATATAAAAACATTAATTATTTTGAAGAAAAAAGACGACTATTTGTCGTCCTCTTTATGAAAATAGTCATAGACTGTTTTTGCAAGCGCAAGGTGAATGCCTTTGACGGCATTAAGTTCATCAACTCCCATTTTTTTAATATTTTCGCTAGTTCCAAAGGCTGCAAGCAGGGCGTCGCGCTTGACGGGGCCGAGCCCTGGGATGTCGTCAAGCTCACTATGTGTTTGTGCTTTGCCACGGAGTTGTCTATGGAAAGTGATGGTAAATCTATGTGCCTCATCGCGAATACGTTGAAGCATGCGAAGTTCTGCACTGCCAGGTTTAAGTAGCGTAGGAATGGAGTTGTTTGGCTTAAATACCTCTTCAATTCTTTTTGCCAAACTTATCATATCTATGCCATGTACACCGGAGTTTTGCAGCACCTGAAAGCAAGCGGAAAGTTGACCTTTGCCGCCATCAATAATTAGTAGATCGGGTTTTTCTTTAAAACTTTCGCTTGTTCCCTCTTTAAGCCTTGTAAGGCGGCGAGTCAAAGCCTCCTGTAATGAGGCGAAATCATTGGAGCCTTTAACAAGTTTAATTTTGAATTTGCGATATTCTTTTTTTGCAGGCTCGCCGTTTACAAATACAACCATAGAGCAAGTTTTATTCGTGCCGCTGATATTTGATATATCATAGCACTCCATTCGATGAGGAAAGTTTTTTAAATTAAGTTTTTCTTTTAATAATTTCAAAGCTCCTAAAGTGTTGTTATATCTAAGTTTTTCCTTTTCAATATGCTTTTCAAGGAAATCTCTGGCGTTATCCTTAGCCATTTGCAAAAGGTTTTTGTTTATGCCATGTGGATTTGTAATAATGCCCAATTTTTTATTTAGATAGCTTTGCAGAAGCTGCTTATCTTCAATATCATGGCTTAAAATTACCTCATCTGGCACAAGCATGTTTTGATAATATTGTATCAAAAAGTTGAACAGTGTTTCGCTCTCCTCGATAGACGCGTCAAAGCATTCATAGTTCATAACGCCGAGAATCTTGCCACCGCGTACAACCAAGCTGGTGATTACACCAGACAAACCATTTGTTTGATAAGCAAAAACATCCTTATTTACATTTTTTGGCAAGTTTGCAACGATGCGCTGCTTAAGTTTTTCAATCATTTTAATGCGGTCACGATAAAGAAGTGCATTTTCAAAGTTTTCATTGTCTGAGGCAATAAACATCTTTTCTTGAAGTATTTTTTCAATTTCGTCGTCATTTCCGTTTAAAAAGTTATAAACTTTGTCGATTTCTTTCGCGTAGTCTTCGGGAGTTATGCGTTTAGTGCAAGGCGCGTTGCAAAGCCCAAGGCTATAGTTTAAACATTCGCGCTTTGCGTGTGAAGTGGCTGTAATCGGTTGTTTGCAGGTGCGAAGCTTAAATGCTGCATTGATAGTTTTGATAATTTCGCGAACGTCAACTCCTGCAAAGTAAGGGCCAAAGTATTTAGCCCCGTCTTTTTTAATACGTCTTACCACTTCTAAACGAGGATAAGGTTCTTTAGTGTTAATTTTTATATACGGAAACTGTTTGCCGTCTTTTAAAAGAATGTTATAAAATGGCTGATATTTTTTTATAAGATTGCTCTCAAGTGCAAGTGCGTCCATTTCACTCATAGTGATAAAGTATTCAAAATCGTCGATGCAGTCCACCATGGCTTGCACCTTGCTTGGCTTTTGCGAGGAGTGAAAATATTGGCTGACACGATTTTTTAAAACTTTAGCTTTGCCGACATAAATTACAGTGCCGTTTTCGTCTTTCATGATATAAACGCCACTTTTGTTAGGTAAAACTTTCAATTTTTCGCGAATACGATTGTTCATGACTATATTATACACAAGTTTTGGCATTTATGCAAAAATTAAATTAAAAAAGAGGATACATTTTTGACCTCTTTTTTAACTATTGCTGCTTGAATTATTTATGTTTTCTAATCTATAACTTAATTTCTGTTTTCTGATTTTAATTGCTATTTTTTCAAGAGGCAGCGTTTCTTGTGTGCCCTCTTTCATATTTTTGAGGACATATTGTTTAGTTTTGACTTCTTCTTCGCCGATGATGACGACATAAGGGATTTCGCGCTTGCCAGCGTCTTTAAGTTTTGCTTTAAAACTGCGCTCGTCATAGTTGACTTCGCATTTCGCGCTCATTTCTTTTATTGATCGAGCGAGCGAAAAACACTCTTCCAAAGTGTCGCCAAGAGGAATGACTTCAACTTCGACAGGGCTTTGTTTAATTTCACCAAGCATATTATGAGTGTCCAAGAGGTCAAAAAGCCGAGTAAGTCCAATGCTCATGCCTACGCCGGGTAGTTTTTTATCGGTAAAATATTCGGCGAGGTTGTCATATCTTCCGCCTGCGCTGACTGCGCCAAACTCTGGGTGAGAGGTTAGATATGCCTCAAATACTGTGCCAGTGTAGTAATTTTGTCCGCGAATAATGCCAAGGTCGAGGCAATAGTTTACCTCTGGCACTCCATAGGCTTTTACGTAATTCCCGACGGCTTTAAGTTCGCTAACGCCTTTTTGATAGGTTTCGTTTTGGCTTAAGTTTTCAATTTTGCTAAGAACGCTGTCAAAAGTGTCCTTTGTTATTGCAAGTGTGATAAGTTTGTTTGCGGTGTCCTCGCTTAAGCCAATGAGTTTTAACTCTTCAAGCGTCTTATTTTTACCCATTTTGCCCAATTTGTCAAGTAGGGTAAGGGCTTCGCTTGGGTTTTTAATATTAAGTTCTTGCATATAGCCTACAAGAATATTTCTATTGGATATATGAATTACGACATCTTCAAGCTTTAGTTTTTTAAATGTGCAATAAATGAGGTTTATGCACTCAGCGTCAGCTGCAATAGGTAGTTGTCCGTTCCCGATTATGTCTGCGTCACACTGATAAAACTCTCTAAAGCGACCTTTCTGTGCTTTTTCACCGCGATAAACTTTTCCTATTTGATAGCGTTTAAAAGGATAGGATAAATTTTCTGCGTTCATGGCAACAAAGCGTGCAAGGGGAACTGTTAGGTCATAACGCATAGCGATTTCAGTGTCGCCTTTTTTAAAGTGATAAATTTCTTTATCTATTTCACCGCCGCTTTTAGCAAGCAAAATTTCGCCAAGCTCAAGGACCGGAGTATCAATTGGTACAAAACAATATTGTTCAAAAACTTTACTTATGCCATCTTTCATGCGATTAAAAATAATCTGCTTTGCAGGAGGCAGCTCCATAAAACCTGACAATTTTCGTGGAATTATTTTCTTTTCAGTTGACATAACGCCTCCATGCTTTTAAGTATAATATTGCATGAAAATACACTTCAAAGCTAATCAATTTTAATAGATTTCAGTCTTGCTGTCAAGCAAATCGAGGGGTATTTTTAATATATTTTTCTAAAGTAATCCACATTAGAGTTATCCACATTTCCACAAATAAATATTTATACGTTTGTGCTTATTTTTATGCATTTTGGTGAATATTAGGGGTTATGTGGATAGTAAACTGCAAGTTATCCACATTTCCACATGTAAAATTTCAAAATATGACGTTTTTTAGTCATAATTTATCAGTTGAAGAATAAAACTTGATATTAAAAAATACGACTTGAAGCTAAAGTATTAAAAAAGTTGTAATTAATCCAATAAACTGGACAAATTACAACTTAATTTCATGCTCAAAATGTAAGTTTATACATTTTAAATATTTTTTAAAAATTTTGTAGGAGTTTTGTACGAAAGGAAAAATAATTTATGCAGTGCTCTTGTAGACGAAACATATAAAATGTTTCTATCAAGGCTGTTATAATAGTTGTCTTGGTCAGCATTTGGAATTATTACGCAGTCAAATTCAATTCCTTTTGCAGTGGCGCATGTAGTTAAAATAATTCTTGCATTGTAATCTTCTGCCTCTTCCAAAATCTTAAAGTCAACCTTGTTTTTTAAAATTTTAGCAATTGCTTGCAATTCTTTTTGACATTTGCAGATGATTGCTATGTGGTCAAAGGCTTGACATTCGTTTGCAATTATTTTAGAAATCTCTTCGGCTGTTTGATTTGTTTGCACTAATGTCGGCTTTTGTCCGCTGCGATTAACGTATTCTACATCCTTTAGTCCGATCATATTATGTGCAAACTCGGCAATCTCACGAGTGGAGCGATACGTTTTTTTTAATTCAATTAGTTCAGTTTCCAAAAACTCACTCACTTGTTTTAAATATTCTGGACTTAAGGATTTTTCAATACATTGATTGATGTCGCCAAGCACAATACTTGGGCAAGCCCACAACTTTTTAAATACGAAAAGGTCGACAGGGGAGAAATCTTGCATTTCATCAATTATGAGATATTTTGCATCAAACTCATGACTAAAACCATATATATAATTTTTGATTATAAGCAGGGCTCCTTTGTCCATATAAGCTACGTCATCACTTTTATTGATTTTAAGATCTACACGCGAAAGAAATATTTCAAAAACTTTAAATATATCTTTAATAGGTAAAAAGTTGTAGAGTATATTTTTAAATCGCTGCTTTAAGCCTTTGCGCTGTTCTTTATTATAGCCCCGTTTGTCTGAAAAGTGTCTTGCATATTGAGCAGCTATTTTAGAAATTCGTTCGGCAATTGTCATATTTTTAAAGTTGTCAAAGAAAAGCTTGCTTGTCATATCAGCTGGAAATTCTTCTGTGACAGTTTCTTCTTCGCCTTGCAAATTAACTTTGCTTCCAACCACATAACTGAGTTTTTTAGGAGTAAATGTACGTAAGAAATCGCCACGTAGGAACTGAATAAGTTGACCTAAATACTCAAAGCTAGATTTATATGATATTTCATTCAATTCTTCTTGGGTTGGATTAGTAGCAATTCTGTCTAGCATGTCTTCTCGGCTTTCTAGAGGTTTGCGTAGTTCTACCTTGGCAATTTGTTCGTACGAGGTTTCAATTAAGTTTTCTTCACCAAGTTCAGGAAGTACATTTGAAATATAACTTGAAAAAATGTTATTTGGCGACATAATTAATATATCGCTGCTTTTGATTGTATTGCGATGACTATATAATAGATAAGCTGCACGATGAAGAGCAATTGAAGTTTTTCCGCTTCCTGCCACACCTTGTACTAATATGTTGTCAAATTCTTCAGTACGCACAATGATATTTTGTTCTTTTTGTATGCTTGATACAATCTGTTTCATTTTAGGCGAAGCATTTTTGCTGAGAACATCACGCAGTATATCATCTTCTATTGCAAGTGTAGTGTCAAAATATCCAAGCATTTCACTATTTTCAATTTTATACTGTCTTTTAAGGTTGATTTCGCCTCGATATAGATTTTTCCCCACTTTATATGAAGCTTGTCCTATTCCAAAATCATAATACATAGATGAGATTGGCGCGCGCCAGTCATAAACAAGCATATTTCCATTTTCTGATAATGTAGCAAGACCGATATATATTTTTTCAGTTTCTGTGGAATTTGAAGCTGTAAAATCAATACGCGAAAAATATGGGCTTTTGCGTTGCGATTGTAATCGTGCGAGTTCATTGCGTTTATCAACGCTGATTTCTTCAAGTTGACTAAGTTGGGAGTAAAAACGTGCTAGGTCATCAGCACTACTGTCGTTGCGTTGGGACTGCCCTTTTGTTATTTCATAAAAGTCCTCTGATATCGACTTCTTTTGTAGTTGTAGCTCTTCTTCGGTGCGGTTTATTATTTTTTTTGTTTTCTCTATTTTTTTATCTAAAGTGTCAAGGGTGTCCTTAAAATATTTTTGCTCTTGCTTATCCATAAACACCTCCAAATCTCTTAAATTTTGCCAAATTATATCATTTTTACTTAAAAAAGTCAATTATTTTGGTATAACAATGTAAATCATTGTAATCAGCGGTGTCAATATGAAATATATCCAACGAGTGGTGCCTCCCCAGTAAGGCGGAAAGCGTAAAAAGGTATAAAATGCGAAGAAAAGCGATTTGAGATATAAAAATTCAAGAAAAGAGTCTAAATCAAGTAAAAACGCTTGACGAGGGGGGGGTGATTT
>CAOQRA010000039.1 GCA_948512295.1 uncultured Eubacteriales bacterium | reverse complement strand
GACCACCGAGATCTACACTCTTTCCCTACACGACGCTCTTCCGATCTTTGTCGTTTTTGTATAGTTACAACCAGTTTATTTAAACAAGTGGAAAAGCATATTTAGCAATCATTTCGCTAGTTGATAGCTGTTATCAATGTAATTTAGAATTTCTTTCAATGGAACGCTTTCATCTAGGCAAAGAGTTATCCAGTGCGCCTTATTCATGTGATAGCCAGGCAGATATTTTTTGTTATCTAGTAATTTTGAAATGTCTTTTGGATTCATTCGTAAATCAATAGTTTCTACTATATCATTAGCTTCAAGTCCCAGTTTATGTTTTGATATTTTAAACATTACTGCATACCATTTTTTTGTATCCTTTCTTCTAGCAACTGCATAATCTGGAAGTTTTTCCCATAAATATTCCAGTTCATTTGAGTATCTAATTTTTATGTATTTTATTATTTCTTTTGCTATTGAACTTTGAAACACTTCTTTTTCACAGCAAGCATTTGCAATATATAACAAATTTTTTTCATATTCTTCTCTTATTTGTCCCACGAAGCTTCCAACGGCTGAGTCTATTAAGAACAGAGTATATTCTTCCTTTATATTTAAATCAATTACTTTAGTTGAAATGTTTTTTTGTTTGTCTATCATTATTTCTAGTTGCATTTGTCCGTTACACATTGGCATTTTATGGTAATAGCATTCATCCAGTTTAATAAAGCCAAAATTACAGAGTTTTTCAAAGTTTACAACTTTATTTTTAAAAATTTTTTCAATGATTCTATTCATCATAACTCGATTTTATCAACTATCTTATTTAAATGTCAAATATTTTGTTATAAAATTGTTGACATGTCAACGAATTTTATTGTATATTATATATGTGTGAGGGGATATGGAAAATCGATTTGAAAAGTTCTCAACGCTAATTCTTAGTATTAGCCGAAATATTCAAAGATTAAAGAACAGTGAAATGGAAAAGTTAGCATTAAAGGGCAAATATGTTCAATGTATTTTTGTTTTATATTCACATAAAAAAGGCATGTCATTTAAGCAACTTTGTATTGAAAGTATGGAAGATAAATCAATTGTTTCCAAAAGTGTTAGTCAGCTTTTAAAAGAAGGTTTTATACAGATTGAGGGAGATCAAAAGTATAAAAATACTATAACCTTGACGCAAAAGGGCTTGCAGCTAGGAAAAATTATCAATGATAAAATAAATTACAATTTAAATGAGGCAAGCAAGGGGATAACGGATGACGAAAGGCAGATTTTATATTCTACGCTTGAGCTTATTAATAAAAATTTAACAATGCTTAATAAAGGGGAAGCAAAATGATTAAAAATAGAGTTGCACAGATAGTTTACTATTCAATATATTTAACAATAGCTGTTTTCGGCTTGCTTAGCAGTTTGGGTTATTTTTCAAAAAGCTTTAGCACAGATTTTTATGTATTTTATACCAATCTAAGCAATTATTTTTGCATGGTTATGATTATAATTCAGCTTGTTAAACGCGTTAAGAACAAAACTAACGAAGCGACTGACACGGCACCGAGAATAAAGTTTATTTCGGTTATTATGATTTTGGTAACTTTCTTAGTTTACAATATTTTACTTGCTAAAGACAGCTCTGTAGCAGAGTATTTTTTATCGCCTGGGAATTTAATCATGCATTTAATTTTACCTATACTATATATTCTTGACTGGGTTCTTTTCTATACTCATGGAAAGACTAAATGGTATTATCCGCTTATATCCACGATTTTGCCACTTGGTTACGTTGTTTGGATAGTGGTGCGTAGTTTTATTTTGAAAGGTGCCACTTGGACTACTATTTATCCTTATTTCTTTTTAAACATAGAAAAACTGGGCTGGGGCGGCTTTTTCGCTTGGGTCTTTGGGCTTGTGGCGATATTCATAGCGATAGGGTATTTATTTGTGCTGATAGACAAAAAATGCTTCAATGCAAAAAATAATAACAAAAAGGAGATAAAAATTGATTAAGTTTATTATTGATTCTGCCTCTGATATTGATTTAGAAGAGGCTAACAAATTAGGAGTCACATTGCTGCCTATGGAGGTACGCTTTGATGATGAAGAATTTTTAGACGGAGTGAACCTTTCCCATCGAGAGTTTTTTGAAAAACTTATAGAAAGTAACAATTTACCCAAGACCTCTCAAATTAATGAATATAGATTTGAAGAAAGTATTCAAAGCATTTATGACGAAAAAGATGAAATTATTATTTTTACAATTTCATCCAAGCTTTCAGGAACTTATAATAGTGCAAAAAAAGCAAGTAAAAAATACAAAAATGTTTATGTCTTTGACACCTTAAATGCAGCTATTGGAGAAAGACTGTTATTTACCTACGCCCTAAGCCTAGCAAAGAAAGGTTTGTCAGCGGCTGAAATTCTATCACAATTACAAGAAAAAAGAGATAAAGTAAAATTACTTGCCGTGCTTGATACTTTGAAATATTTAAGAAAAGGTGGTCGTATAAACGCCGCTGTGGCTTTTGCAGGCGAAATGCTTTCGATTAAGCCTGTAATTGCGGTTGTCAATGGAGAAATTAAACTTATGGGCAAGGCAATAGGTTCTAAAAAGGGAAACAATCTTTTGATGAAACTTGTTGAGGAGTGTGGAGGAATAGATTTTGACTTACCTTATGGAACAGTTTATTCTGGTCTTTCAGATGAATTACTGCAAAAATATCTTGAAGACAGCAAAGCCATTTGGGAAAGTTATACTAAAATTGTGCCTAAATACATGATAGGCAGCACCATAGGCACTCATATAGGCCCCGGTGCCATAGGTGTCGCCTTTTTCGCCAAAAAATAATAAAAAACGAATGCAACCGCATTCGTTTATTTTGTATTGTCATATTTAAAAACTTGCAATTATATATTTAAAATAGGAGTGGACAAGTGACTATTCTTATTTTGATTGTTTTAGGGTTTGTGCAAGGGTTGACAGAATTTCTGCCCGTGTCTTCAAGTGGGCATCTTGTTTTGTTGTCGCGAGTCTTTGGCGTTAACGATAGTCTTTTTGTAAGCATTATTTTGCATGTGGCAACGCTGTTAGCAGTACTTGTAGTACTTCGCAAAGAAGTATTTCAGCTTTTGCGTCATCCTTTTTCTACTGAAGCCATGAAGTTATATCTGGCGACTATTCCTACTTGCATAATTGCACTTTTGATTATGCCGCTGATAAATACTGCTTTTGAGGGGGCTTTACTTCCAGTTTGTTTCCTAATTAGTGCGGGCTTACTTTTATTTTCTGACTACAAAACAAAAAAGCAAACCAATGACTCTCTTACTTTTAAGCATGCATTTATTATGGGGATTGTTCAAGGTTTTGCCATTTTCCCTGGGATATCGCGCTCGGGTTCTACCATTGCGTCTGGGTTAATTGCTGGGGCAAGTCGTGAAAAAACTGCAAAGTTCTCTTTTCTTATGAGCATTCCAATTATTCTTTTATCGATGTTGCTTGAAATAATCAAAATTTTTGTTTATAAGCAAACAATTGAAGTGGACATTTTAGGAGTAATTCTTGCCTTCATTATGGCTTTTGTTATCGGAATAATTTCCATTAAGTTTATGCTTAAAATTACACAAAAATCGAAATTTAAACTGTTTAGTATTTATTTAGTAGTAATCGCATTGGTTTCAATGTTTATATAGGAGGACACATGGATTTTCACAGTTACACAGTGGAAGAAAGCTTGATTAAGCTTGGCACTTCCCAAAATGGACTTAAAGAGAGCGATGTTGCCTCGCGTCAAAGCACAATCGCCGACATTGAAGCTGCAAAGCACACTTCGTATTTACACAAGTTTTTTGCTCAGTTTAAAGATTTAATGATTATCATACTTTTGATTGCTTCCATAGTTTCAGTTATCATTGGATTATGTCAAGGTACGGTTAGTGAGCTTATTGACGGCGGAATAATTCTTGCAATTGTGATAATGAATGCTATCTTTGGCTCGTTGCAGGAGAGTAAAGCGGAAAAATCCTTAGATGCGCTTAAAAAAATGGCAGAGCCAGAAGTGATTGTTTTGCGTAACGGCGAACAGGTTAAAATTAATTATAGAAAGCTTGTGCTTGGCGATATCGTCGTGTTGGAGCCTGGCACCATTCTGCCAGCCGATGTTAGAATAATTTCATCTTGTGAACTTCAAATTGATGAGGCCGCCTTAACTGGCGAAAGTCATGCCGCTAGAAAATATGCAGATAAAAGGCTTGATATAAACACTCCGCTTGCTGATCGAGTTAATATGGCATATAGAGGCAGTATCGTAACTTCAGGTCGAGGCTTGGCAGTAGTTTGTGCCCTTGGTCTTGAAACCGAACTTGGCAAAATTGCCTCAGCCATCAAAGAGGTTAAAAAAGAGCAAACGCCGCTTCAAAAAAATATCAAAGAAGTTGGAAAACTTTTGACCTATCTTGTTCTTGCAATGGCAGGAATAACCTTTATACTTGAGGTAGTTGCAAGGCCGGGTAATATATTGGAAGCGTTTTTGACAGCAGTGGCAATATCTGTGGCTGCAATACCAGAAAGTATGCCAGCTGTTATCACTATCATCATGAGTATGGGAGTTGCTCGACTTGCAAAACAAAAGGCGATTGTAAAACATTTGCCGTCTGTGGAAACGTTAGGCTCTTGTGATGTGATTTGTTCAGATAAAACAGGCACAATCACTCAAAATAAGATGACTGTAACTTCAGTGTATTATAATGGTCAATTTTTACAAGACAAGTTAGAGGAAGATAACTTACTGCTTAAAACTATGCTTTTTTGCAATAATTGCAGTATTTCCAAAGGCAAATATGTCGGTGACCCAACTGAGGTTGCACTCGCAGATTTTGGCAAGCGTTGTGGACTTGATAAAATCAATTTAGATAAAACTTGTCCTAGATCAGGCGAACTTCCTTTTGACAGCCGACGTAAACTGATGTCAACCATTCATAAAATTGATGGTCAAGAGGTAATGTTTACTAAAGGAGCGGTGGACAGGATTATTAAAAGATGTTCTCACATCTATGAAAATGGCACTATTAAACCTCTGGATAAGGCTGTCATAGACAAAATATTAAAAGTTAATTCGTTAATGGCAGATAAAGCCTTACGAGTGCTTGGTTTTGGATATAAAATACAATCGGATAACAATGAACAAGACTTGATCTTTTTAGGCGTTGTCGGAATGATTGATCCGCCTCGAAAAGAAATATCAGCTGCAGTTGAAAAATGTAAAAGTGCGGGCATGCGCCCTATAATGATAACGGGAGATCATAAAGACACTGCTTTTGCAGTTGCAAAAGAAATAGGAATTGCAAGGCACAAAAACGAAGTGTTAACAGGGGAACAGTTGGACGCTTTGGATGATGATCAGCTTTGCGATAAATTACAGCACGTGCGTGTATTTGCAAGAGTCAGCCCAGAACATAAAGTGCGTATTGTAGATGCTTTTAAAAAACAAGGACATGTGGTTGCTATGACTGGTGATGGCGTTAATGATGCGCCAAGTTTGAAAAAGGCAAGCATCGGCATTGGTATGGGCATTGCGGGAACAGATGTGACTAAAGAGGTGGCAGACATTATAGTTACTGATGACAATTTTGCAACTATTGTAATAGCCGTTGAAGAGGGCCGCAAGATATATCAAAACATTCAAAAGACGACTAAATTTTTATTCTCTGCTAACTTGGGCGAAATGTTATCACTTTTTCTTGCCACCATCATTTTTCCACAATTTGTATTTTTATTCCCAGTACAAATCTTGTTTGTAAATCTGATAACAGACAGTCTGCCTGCCATTGCATTAGGCGTTGAAAAGCCAGAAAAAGATGTTATGAAAAATTCGCCTCGAAGCAGCAAAAGCAGTTTGTTTTCAGATGGTATAGGTTGGGCTATTGGTATTTTAGGAATTGTTCAAACTATTCTAGTCATTACCGCATTTGTCTTTGGCTTAAATCTCTATGGCAGTCAAGTGGCTACTACAATGGCATTTTACACTTTGAATATCGTTCAAATGTTTTATCTTGCCTCCATGAGAACGAATGGTAGTATGTTTAAAACTAATCCTTTCAAAAATAAATTTTTTACACTTGCCATTGCATTCTGTTTTGGGCTTATTGCTTTAATTGCATTGACACCGCTTCAAGATATGCTTAAATTGGTATCTTTAAATGCTTTGCAGTGGGGCGTGATATTCGCATTATCAATTGTTATGATGTTTGCAAGCGAATTATATAAAATCATCTACAGAAAGCTTGTAAAACGCAAACAAAAAGAGGACTAAGGGCTGTAAATTTTGAAACTAGCAAAAAAGATCGAACTATATAATGTAGTTCGTTTTTTATTGGGGAAAGCAAGTATAAATGAAATCAAATAAGAAAAATGTAGTATATTTTTAGCCAATAGATAAATATTTGCATAAATTTTAAATTTATAATTAAAAAAAGCTCAAAATTTATAAAATTATGTTATAATGAATTGATAATAAATATTTAAACAAATTATGCAACGAAAAGGGGTATGTATGATTGATCACAAAAAACAAGAAAAACAGCTGATTGCAATAGAAATTGCAAGACAATATATCGAAAAGGGTGAGGAAATACCTATGGATGTTAGCAAGGTTTTGTTTCCGCCTGAAAAGAGAGAATGCGAGCTTCAATATTTTAGCAAAGAAAGTAAGGAGGAAATTTTAACAAAAATTACCCCAGTTCCATTACAGGAGGATAAAACTTTTCCTTTAAATGTTAACTTGCAAGAAAATGGATGGATTAATAAATTAATTTTCGGCGAAAATTCACAAATATTAAAAACTCTTATTCAAATGAAGAAAGATGGAAAATTAAAAAATAGTGACGGATCAGATGGTATAAAACTTATTTATATTGATCCGCCGTTTGCAACAAAGCAAGATTTTAAAATTTCAGGATCTGACCAAGTAGCCTATGCAGATAAATTGTCAAGTGCTGAATTTATTGAATTCTTAAGGAAAAGGCTAATTTTAGCTGGCGAATTACTTACAAATGATGGTTGTATTTTTGTCCATCTGGATAATAAAATGTGTCACTATATCAAAATTGTGATGGATGAAATTTTTGGGAAAAATAATTTCGTAAATGAAATCATTTGGAAAAAGACTAACAGTACAAAATCTCAAGCGTTAGAGTTTGGAGAGCAGCATGACACAATATATGTTTATTGTAAAGATAGATCTCAGTTTAAATATATAACAAAAAATTGGGGTGAAGTAGAAGAGAGTGATTATCAATACGATGATAACGATGGTAAAGGGAAATACCAGACCGTTAACTTAGTGGCAGCAGGTACGCAAAGAACCGCAAAAAGAAAAAGTTTTGAATTTTTGGGTGTTCAAGAACAATGGCTATACTCATTAGAGAACCTAACAAAGTTTTATGAAGAAGGTAGAATCTATAAAACGCAAAATGGTAAATATAGATTAAAAAAATATCTAAATGAGGCTAATTTATCTGCATTATCAGATCTCTGGGTTGATAAAGATGTTGCACCAATTCAAAGCAAGGAGCAATTATACCCAACACAAAAGCCGGAAAAACTACTTGAGAGAATAATAAAATCAACAACTAATGAAAATGATATTGTCCTTGACTTTTTTGCTGGAAGTGGAACTACAGCTGTAGTGTCTCAAAAATTAAATCGTAGATGGATTGCTATCGATGTAGGCAAATATGCTGTTTATACAATTCAAAAAAGATTGCTTAATCTTTCAAAAATTACGCCATTTATGTTTTATACTGCTGGCTTATATGATCCGAAAAAATTAAATGAATTTGATTCTAAAAATTGGAAACTATTTGCTCTACAGCTCTGGGGTTGCCAATCACAGGATAGAGAAATTAAAGGTTTTATTTTTGATGGAATAAAGGATAATTGTTTGGTAAAGGTTTTTACTCCACAAGAATTAAAAGAAAAAGGATCTAAGATATCTCTTGAAACTATAAATGAAATTAATAGTATTATTGGCAAGAATATAGGGGATGAAATATTCATTATAGCTCCGCAAGGCCAATTCGACTTTGCAGAAGATGATGTGGAAATTAGAAATAGAATATTCCATATACTGAGGGTTCCTTATTCGTTATTGGCAAAATTTACAGAGGATTTTACGCCAATTATACAGCCACATAATAGTGAATCTATTAATGAAATAGTTGATTCTATTGGATTTGATTTTATACAACCACCTTTTGTTGATTTTGTAGTTGATAATGAAAAACTCA
>CAOQRA010000038.1 GCA_948512295.1 uncultured Eubacteriales bacterium | reverse complement strand
AATCTATAAAAATACATTAGGTTATCATTGTATAAAACTTACAGGAGGCGTTTTTAGTTCCTATTATTTATTTCCAATGCTTAATTTTTCAATAGCTTTTTCTATAGATTGCGTAAAAAATATATCGTGTCCTTTATTACTTTCGTATATAAAATCCTTTGTTTATTTTAATAACAACTTGCTATCAAAATTTCTTACAAAAAAACCTAAAACAAAGCGTATCAAAAGGGGAGGGAAGCTTGTTTTAGGTTTTGACTGGTGGGCAGGGATGGATTCGAACCATCGAAGACATAGTCGACGGATTTACAGTCCGTTGCATTTGGCCGCTCTGCAACCTACCCTTAAAAAAAGATTTTTTCATAAAAATCTTAAAAAATGGAGCTGGCGAAAGGAATCGAACCTTCAACCTGCTGATTACAAGTCAGCTGCTCTACCATTGAGCCACGCCAGCGAAACGGAATCCTTGCTTTACACTCTCAAACTTTGCAAAGCAAAGTTTTACGATTTGGACGCAAGTTTCCGTTTCTTGCGACCAAACGAAATCGCACTTCATTTCATTTCGTTGGCGATTTGTCGCAACTATCTGCGAAACAATGCCCACGAAGAAAAAGAAGTAGAGTGTAAAAGTGGTGCCCTAAGTCTTAACCCTCTCTTGCGAGAGATTTGCCTTATGTCACCTTTTGGTGCCCTAAGGTGGAATCGAACCACCGACACAAGGATTTTCAGTCCTTTGCTCTACCGACTGAGCTATCAGGGCAAAAAGCGGAATCCTTGTTTTACACTCTCAAACTTTGCAAAGCAACGTTTTACAATTTGGACGCAAGTTTCCGCTTTTGCGACCAAACGAAATCATACTCCATTACGTTTTATTGGCAATTTGTCGCAACAATCGTACGAAAATTACCTTTGAAGTGTAAGAAGCATTAGTGTAATTGGCGACCCGAAAGGGGTTCGAACCCTCGACCTCCAACGTGACAGGCTGGCGCTCTAACCAACTGAGCTATCGGGCCATTTTTTGTTTTTTGATCTATTCCTTTGCAAGCTTAGAATAAATCGTATTTTGGGTTAACCCATGGTGGACCTTCAGGTACTTCGTCACAACCTTCACTTTAACTCAGCTTGTTTTACAAGCCTCGCTTGACGTTTGGTTGCTTCTTTTCCCCAAAAATGATAAATCATTTTAGGGGAGCCCCTTTTTGGGGTTCAAGTCCCTGTGGAATGTTTTTTGGGTTAACGCATGGTGGACCTTCAGGGACTCGAACCCCGGACCGACCGGTTATGAGCCGGTTGCTCTAACCAACTGAGCTAAAGGTCCAAACTGACCGATTTTACAGTCAATGGTCGGGGTGGAGGGGCTCGAACCCCCGACCTCATGGTCCCAAACCACGCGCGCTTCCAACTGCGCTACACCCCGTGGAATTTATGCTTGCTAGGTAATTTTATAATAAAAAGTAAAATATGTCAAGGATTTTTACAATCTTTTTACAATTTTTTTAACTTTTTATATTTTATGTCTTTTATATTAGTATGTGTGATGCGTAAAAACAATATATTGACATAATTCTAATAAAATGTTATAGTATTTCTATGAAAAATAAAGAAAATGAAATGTTATTAAATATTGCAAGAGGTGGCGGGCAAAATGCAGAAAATGCTCGTGAAAAGTTAATTGAGAGTAATTTGAAATTAGTTCATTTAATAGTGAGAAAATTTACCAAGGATGTAAATTCAGATAAATATCAAGATTACTATCAGACGGGTTGTGAAGGGCTTATTAAAGGCGTTGATCGTTTAATTGAAAAAGGCCTTGATACGTCAAGGGCTAATTTTTCTGGATTTATTTCTGCTTGCGTAAAAAATGAAATTTTAATGTTAATGCACCGAGAATATAAATATACAACCTGTTTATCGCTAAATACTAAAATAAATAATTCGGATTTTTCGGAAGAGTTTATTGATAATTTAGTTGATGATAAAAGTGAGCCATTTGAAGAAAAGATTTTAGAATCTAAATTAATTTTAAAAATAAAAGAGTGTTTACAATTGCTTCCAGAAAAACAAGCGAAAGCATTAAAAGAGGTGTATTTTAGCAGTTGTGAAACAATAAGTGAGGCAAGTAAAAATCTAAAACATACTCCGTCTTATGTAAGTAGATTAGTTTCGGAAGCAATTAAAAATGTGAAAAAGCTTTGTGACATCGAAGTATATGAAAATATTTCAAAAGATGATAAATTTGAAGACGAGAGTTATTTACAATCTGTAAAATCAATTTTGCAATATTTGTCGCCATTTCAGCAGCACTTAATCACACTTTTATATTTAGATAAAAATAAAAGAAGCATGAATGAGGTTGCACAGATATTAAATAAAAACGTAAGAGATCTTCCTAGTCTAGTTCTTACAGCGAGAAAAAGAGTAAAGAAACTTTTAGATAAGGGTGTAACTTTACGTGACAGGCTTTACAGTGGTGAATCTGTAGAAGAAATTAGAGATTTTTTACATCTGTTGCATCCTGCACAAGCAGAGGTATTTAATTTGCTGTATTTGACAAATCCACGGCTTACAGAAGAGGAGGCAGCTGTGCATTGTCATAAAACTAAAAATCTAATAATTCATTATAAAAATAGTTCTATAGACATAATTGAAAAAGCAATGCAGAAACAAAACCAAGAAAATCAATAGCGGCTTTGTTCTGCTATTTTTTTCTATTGACAATATTTTTAGAATGCACTATAATATACTCATGACAAAAGAGGAGCGTTTACAACTTAATCATCAGTATTTGCAGCGTATTCGTGAAGGGGATAAGGCTGCATATAATGATATAATCAAATTAAATGAGCCCTTAATAACAAAAATTATCTTTAAACAATTTAATCATGTCGATTATATTAGCTATGATGAGTTATTGCAAGAAGGCAGACTTGGTGCTATCGAGGCTGTAGATTATTATTTAAAAGAAGCTGAACCTAAGTATGAGTTTTCAACTTATTTAGCCAATTCAGTGATATTTCATATATTTAAATTTTTAAAAAAGCTAAAGAAAAATCAAAATAAAGACCTTTCTCTAAACAATCATTTTAAATCTGTCCAGGATGAAACGCTTGATGAGGCAATAGAATTGGTTGTGGATCAAAATTATAATGTTGAAGACCAAGCTCTTGAAAAGTATGATAATGAAAAAACGTTAGAGATGATTGATGTTCTTTTAAAAGAAAATTTTTCAACTTTACAAATTGATATTTTTAAAACTTATAAATTGTTACAAGACGGCATTACCGTTCAGGAAGCTGCTAATCAGTTTGGAGTGTCTAAACAATATATTTCGTATACAGTTAACAGAATACTTTCATATTTAAAACTAAAACTTAATAATAATGAAGAACTGAAGCTTGAGAATGGTAAAAAGCCATTAAAAAAAGACAAAAGGACAACCAATGTCATCTTAGCTAATTTAGATAAGCCGGAACAGATGGAAAAAATCAAATTGATTATAGATACTAGATTAAGTGATATTCAAAGACAGGTTGTTAAATTGAAATATTTTGGCGAAAAACCTATTCAGTTTATCGAGATTGATAAACTATATAAATTTAAAAAAGGAAAGTCTGCGCGTATTGATAAATTTGCTCAGACTAAAATAGAGCGAGAACTTGAAAGAATTTATAGCCCTAGCGATATGATCAAAGCAAGCATCAAAGATGCTGTTCAATTTAAAAGAATTAAAACTTTAGTCAAATTTATATGTAACGAACGAGAACAGCAAACTTTTGAAGAAATATATATTAATGAACAAAATGCAAATTTAAAACCTTTGGAAATTTTGAGAACTGCAACTAAATATAATCAGTGTTATTACAGTCTTTTAAATAAAATACAAGAAGTATTAAGCACCACTTCATCATATTATTTGACTGATGTGCCGAAGCGCTTACTGGATATCTTAGGCGTGACGCAGGTGGATGCTGAAATATTTTACAATGCATTCTTTTGTCTAGGAGCTCGTGCACGTGATATAATATATAATCAATATTTTATAAAAAGCACTATGAATGCCTATGATCCAAAAGCTGTGCAGAAATTAAAAGATATTTATTTTATATTACTCAAAGAAAAACAGCAAGAAGAAAATGAATAGCAGTGTTAGGGTTGCTGTTTTTAGTATTGACAATAGTCTATTAGTAAGTTATAATTAAATTATGACTAAAGCACAAATGGAAGCAAAAAATCTACAGCTTTTAGAGCGCATTAAAAATGGCGAAGAGCAGTGTATGAATGAAATGTTAGAGTTCAATAAACCTCTAATTTTATCTATTATAAAAAGGTATTTTTTTCGTCTAACTAAATTTTTGGATTTAGAGGAAATGATTCAAGAGGGGCGATTGGGTATGTACGAAGCCATCAAAGCGTACATTAACCAACCCAATAATGATGTAAAATTATCCACATATATTGCTAAAGGCGTTTATTACAGCATACATAATGTTATCACGCAGTACAAAAAAGAGAGATGTCTTAAATCGGTATCGTTATATAAAAGATGTAAAATACGAATTGAAAGGACTTCAGAACAGGACTATTACCTTGAAACCTTGGAGGATGAAACTCAAGATGTAGAGGATAATGTACTTACCCAGTATGATAGAAACAATGAATTGCAAGCTTTGCTAACAATTTTAAAACAGAATGTAAAGCCCCATGTATATAAAATGTTTATAGCGTATTATCTTTCAGAAAGTATGCCTACTTATGAGAAACTTGCTGACGAATTTCATATGACAAAACAGGGTATTTCAGCAAATATAAAAAGATGCTTAACAATATTAAAAAATAGTGTTAATTCAGACGTTGAAGTAAAGAAAGTAGCCAAAAAGCGTAATATTATTTTAGAGAATGCTAACAATCCTAAGGTGCTAGATCGAATTAGAGAAATAGTTGAAAATAGACTTCTTGATAATCAAAGGGAGGTAATTAATAAAAGATATTTTTCTGAAGGCGAGATGCCGACAACTACAAAAGTGGCAAGGGATCTATGTTTAACAAGAGAGTGTGTCCACCAAATTGAAGTTCAAGCATTAGCAAGAATATTAAAAATATATGAAAAGAAACACACTGCACAAGATGATATAGATAAAGCGCTGAAAGATCCTATAAAAGCCAAAAGGTTGAAGCATTTTGTTCGCTTCAAGTTTACTTTACCGCAGCAAAAGTTATTTGCAGAAATTTATATGAATGAAGAAAATAGAGGCTTGCAAAATTTCGAAATTGCTGCAAAGTGTGGGCAAGCTAATAATTATGTAGGAGTAGTAAAAAAGAAAGCGCTAGAAATGTTTACAGAGCTTGATGCTAGATTTGATTTGTCAGAAATTCCTCATATAATATATGAAATTTTAGAAGTGGAAGAAGTAGATAGAGAAGCATTCTCAGAAAGTTTATTAATGCTTGAAGAAAAGGAGCGTAATGCTATATACGACCATTATTTTCTTAAAATAGTATCAAGCTATAACCTTAGAAGCGTAGATAAACTTAAAAAAATATATTCTGAGTTAATTTTGGAAAAACATCAAGAAGAACAAGTATGCTAAAAGGAAAATATAATGTCCAATGAAGAAATATTGAAAAAAGTCAGATGTGACGAAATGGAAATTGCCGAAGCGCGCGAGATGTTAATATTAAATAATACACGCCTCGTAGATTATATAATTAAAAATTATAATAAAGGGTTAATTGAAAAAGAAGATCTTTATCAAACTGGGGTGGTGGGACTTATAAAGGCGGTTGATTGGCTTATTGATAAAGGATTAAAACAAGAATTGAAAGCGTCTACATATATGGCAAGATGTATAGAAAATGAAGTTCTTATGTACTTGAGAGGAATTTATAGTCAAAAATGAATGGCTATGATGTATGAAGTTTCAATTTATAAGCCGCTTTCCGAAGATAATGATTTATGTATAATGGATACAATTGAAGTTCAAACTAATAACGAGTTGTCTATAATCGAAAAAAGTGTAAGTACTCAAATTAAAAGTATAATACGTTACAAATTAACTCCTAGACAAAGATTGATCATGGAGTCTAGATATTATGTTGATGATCCTAAAACTCTCAGACAAATAGGCAAGGAATTAAATCTAACTAAGCAAATGATTTCAAAAGAAGAACTTGATGCCATAAAAAAGATTCGCGAGATTTTAGATATTGATGAAAATTATTGAAAGAATAAGGCTCCGCCCTTATTCTTTTTTTTAAGCCATTTTTTGATAGAAGTGGCTATTTTTTGCACGTCTGGCTATGCTATGCTAAAAAGCAAATAGGAGGGTATATGCATATCAAAAGTAAGAATTATAATAACACGCTTTATGTCATGCTTTGCGGTGAATTGGACGAACATTCTGCAACTCATACTCGTGTAACTCTTGATGAAACTTTTTCATGCCGTGGTTTTAAACAAGTGATAATTGATTTGTCGGAACTTGATTTTATGGATAGTACAGGGATTGGAGTGCTGATAGGCAGATATAAAAAGATGAAAGAAAAAAATATACCTATTTTTATTGCTAATCCCTCATCGCATGCTGAAAAAATATTTAAAATGACTGGGCTATATGACATTATGCCCAAGATAATATAGGAGGAGTTATGAATTCAAATTTTATGGAAGTAGTTTTTGATGCTAAATCAGAAAACGAAAGCTTTGCTCGCGCCTGCGTTGCGGCTTTTTGTCTGCAATTAAATCCAACGCTTGATGAGATAGCAGATATAAAAACAGCAGTTTCCGAGTCTGTAACAAATGCGGTTGTGCATGCTTATCCATCGCATAGAGGGCAGGTGCGTGTACGTTGTGAAATAAAAGGGCAGCAAGTAAAAATCGTTGTAAGTGATGACGGCATTGGTATTGCCAATATTGCAATGGCGCGAACGCCACTTTACACAACTTCTAAAACTGGCGATCGTAGTGGAATGGGCTTTACTGTTATGGAGGGGTTTATGGACAAAGTTGAGGTTGAAAGCAGTGAGCGTCATGGCACTAAAATCACTTTGTACAAAGAAATAGCACGCTCTTGCGTACTGGTAGGTGAATAATGATATCTCCTGAAAAAACGTTAGAGCTTGTAAGCTTAGCGCAGAATGGGGATCAAGATGCAAAGACAATGTTGCTTGAAGAAAACTCGCCACTAATTAAAAGCGTACTAAAGCGTTTTAAAGATAAAGGAGTAGAATATGATGACCTATATCAAATAGGATGTATGGGTTTTTTAAAAGCAATAAAGAATTTTAATCCAGAATTTGAAGTTAAATTTTCGACTTATGTTGTGCCTATGGTTATAGGTGAGATTAAGAGATTTATGCGTGATGACGGTGCAATTAAAGTTTCGCGAGCGCTGAAAAGTTTAAATATTCAAATCAATAAGTATATAGAGGAGTATTCCTCTTTGCATCAAGAAAAGCCCTCCATTGAGCACTTAGCAAAGCATTTTAAAGTAGAAGAGCAAGATATAGTCATGGCAATGGATTCCGCGAAAATGCCAGTATCTTTGCAAGCTCCGCTTGAAGAAGAGGGAAGCGGATTAAGCGTCATAGATAGAGTAGAAATGGAAAATGCTGAAGGAGGAGATTATCTCGATAGCCTTGCGTTAAAAGATATAATAAAGCGCCTAGACGAGCGTGATAGAAAGATAATATTACTTCGATATTATTTTGATAAAACCCAGTCAGAAATAGCCTCTGAGCTTCACATTTCACAAGTTCAAGTTTCGCGGCTTGAAAATAAAATTTTGGATGTACTCCGTGCAAAGCTTATTTAAAAACGCATACTACCGCAAAATGTAGTAGTATGCGTTGCAGAATAGGTACAAAATACAGTTCTCTTGACATGAGTCTTAATTATTCATCCAGTCCTAAAATTTCATCAGCAGAAACCTGAAAAATTTTTGTAAGTTTAATTAAATTAGGAATATCGGGCAGGCTTTTATCAAGTTCCCAAAGCGAAATAGTATCTTGGCTGACAAATAATTTTTTAGCCAAGTCCTCTTGCGTCATTTTTTTCTCTATTCTAAGTGACCTAATTGTTTTACCTATGCTCATAAATATATTTTAAAAAAAACTTGCCTTTAAATTTTAATTACGAATACCGCTCGTAAACTTATTCTCTGTCTAGAATATAATCTACTTTAACTTCAAAGATATCAGCTATTTTTACTAACATCTCGGCAGAAGGTGTACTTTTATTACATTCCCAAAGGGAAATAGTATCTTGGCTAACAAAAAGTAATTTAGCTAGTTCGGATTGTGTTAGATTTTTTTCTTTTC
>CAOQRA010000037.1:6807-9268 GCA_948512295.1 uncultured Eubacteriales bacterium | reverse complement strand
TGTACATGCGTTCGTAATGCGTTTTGTGTTTAAAAAAGATGCTGCAGCAAGTCCAAAGCCAAGATACTCCTTGCTCGCCCAGTATTTAAGGTTGTGACGACTTTCATAGCCCTCTTTTGCAAAGTTGGAAACCTCATAACGATTAAAGCCATTCTTCTGTAAAAGCTTAACTACGCTTTCATATATATCTATCGTTTCATCCTCGCTTGGCAGATAGCCCGGCGCTTTTGCTCTTTTTGCAAGCAGCGTACCCTCTTCCACTTGAAGCATATATGAAGAAATGTGCGTGACTCCTGTATCTATAAGCCCTTGTAATCCTTTAAGTGTTTTTTGTAAATCCATTTTTGGTATGCCAAGCATAAGGTCCGCACTTATATTTTTAAAACCGACTTTTTTGGCATTTGCAATGGCATCAAGTGCTTCTTTGCTGTTATGCCTACGCCCAAGTTCTTTAAGTGCCTCATCATCGAGCGCTTGCACGCCAAAAGAGATACGGTTTATTCCCATTTGAAAATATGCTTGCAATTTTGAAAAGTTTGCCGAATTTGGATTTGCTTCAATCGTGATTTCTGCATTTTTCTCTACCTTAAAATTATTTCGTATACAATTTAATACTTTTTCAATATATTCGTAGTTCACACTTGACGGAGTTCCGCCGCCTATATAGATTGTGTCAACGCTGCGTCCTTTTTCACTTGAAGAGTTAATTTCATTTAAAAGAAAATCGAAATATTTTTGTTTATTTTCCACCACAAAAGAAGCAAAGTCGCAATATGCGCATTTACTTTCACAAAAGGGAATATGAACATATATACCGAGTTTACTCATTTACAAATCCAACCCGCTCCATTACTACGAGGAACTTGCAGCGGCTCAATTTTTTCAACATTTGCAAGCCATATTAAAGTACAATACTTTTTTTGCAATGTTGCTTGCCAATCTTCAAATTTATCAGTCCCAATTTCCTTACCGTACTTTTCTCTAATTTCTTCAACTAATTCAGGCGTTAATTCATAATATTTCACTGCTTTTACTTTTGCTGTTGCTGTCACATCTTTTCCAGTTTCTTTTAGATAAATTGTATCGCCAACCTGAACTTTATTATATGGAGGAATCTTATGCATTGACCATCTGCTTTCAATCGTTTTCTCTCCACTTAACACCATATCAAAAAATGGTTGTCTTAAAATAGCAATGTGTTTCATCAATTGCACCTCTACTCCTCATCATCAAGTTTCAAAATTGACACAAACGCCTCCGACGGAATTTCTACACTGCCAAAGCGGCGCATTCTCTTTTTGCCCTCTTTTTGCTTTTCAAGCAGTTTTCGTTTGCGCGTAATATCTCCACCATAGCACTTTGCAAGCACATCTTTACGCATTGCTGAAATTGTTTCGCGAGCTATAATCTTATTGCCTATCGCCGCTTGAATTGGCACTTCAAAAAGTTGACGCGGTATAATTTTTTTCAGTTTTTCAGTTAACGCTCTACCGCGCATGTACGCCTTGTCTTTATGCACAATCATACTAAGCGCGTCACACTTTTCGCCGTTCAAAAGAATATCTACACGCACAAGGTCAGCCCGTTCCTCGCCAGCCATAGCGTAGTCAAAACTTGCATAACCTTTGGTACGCGATTTTAAGCTATCAAAAAAGTCGTACACAATTTCGCCGAGCGGCAAGACATATTCAAGTCGCACACGGGATTTATCGAGATAGACCATATCTTTATACTGCCCGCGTTTTTCTTGGGCAAGTTGCATAACCGCACCCACATAGTCGGGAGGTGTGAATATACTCGCTTTAACCACTGGCTCCTCAATGTAATCAATCTCAACAGGACTCGGCAACTGCGACGGATTGGAAATAGTCAAAATCTCACCATTCGTCTTGTGGATTTTGTAGTAAACACTTGGCGCAGTGGTGATAAGGTCGAGATTGAACTCTCGCTCAATACGCTCAGTGATAATCTCAAGATGAAGTAGTCCTAAAAAGCCACAACGGAAGCCAAAGCCAAGCGCTTCACTGGTTTCTGGCATATATTCAAGACTAGCGTCATTGAGTTTGAGTTTTTCAAGTGCATCTTTAAGCTCGCCATATTTTGCACCGTCTACAGGAAATACGCCGCAATACACCACTGGCTGTACTTTTTTGTACCCTGGAAGCGGTTTATCACAAGCTGCATTTGCATGAGTTATGGTATCCCCCACTGCAACATCTGCAATAGTCTTAATTGACGCGGCTATATAGCCAACTTCACCTGCTTGCAAACTTCCACAAGGGCTCATGTTTGGCACAAAGTAGCCTACTTCAGTTACGTCATATACTTTTCCCGTCTGCATCATAAGCATTTTGTCGCCAGCCTTAATGCTGCCATCAAAAACACGAACAAAACAAATTGCCCCCTTGAAATTGTCATAATAACTATCAAAAATTAAGCATTTCAGTTTTTCTGCACTGCT
>CAOQRA010000037.1:0-6797 GCA_948512295.1 uncultured Eubacteriales bacterium | reverse complement strand
TTTAGGACACGGGAACTCTTTGACAATAAGCTCAAGCACTTGGTCGATATTTGTACCATCTTTGGCAGATATGCATGGTGCGTGCATAGCGGGAATGCCTACGACCTCTTCAATCTCCGCCTTGACCTCATCGGGACGTGCAGATGGCAAGTCAATTTTGTTTATGACTGGCAGAATTTCCAAATTGTTATCAATGGCAAGATAGGCGTTGGCAAGCGTTTGCGCCTCCACTCCTTGTGAGGCATCAACGATAAGTATTGCCCCCTCGCACGCTTGCAAACTGCGCGATACTTCATAGGTAAAATCGACATGTCCCGGGGTGTCAATGAGGTTTAAAATGTACTCCTCATTATTGAAAACATATTTCATTCGCGTAGGCGTGAGTTTGATTGTAATACCCTTTTCGCGCTCAAGTTCCATGCTGTCAAGAAGCTGCTCTTGCATGTCGCGCTCGGCAAGAGTGCCAGTGCGCTCGATAAGACGATCTGCAAGAGTGCTTTTGCCGTGGTCAATGTGAGCCACTATACAAAAATTTCGAATGTGTGAATTATCCATAATGCTTATTATAATCAAAATGTAAAAATAACGCAAGCAAAAATCCATCTGACTTATTTCGTATTTTTTCCATAAAAAAATAGTATATTAAAATTGAATAGTTAAAATTTTCAATAATCGTTTTGAAAAAACGAGAGAATATGCTAAACTTTGAAAATAAAAGGGAAAAAATATGGATATTTTTAATTCTTGGATTGTAGAAACACCTATCGCTCATCGTGGACTATGGGATAAAGACGCACCAGAAAATTCACTCGCAGCTTTTCAAAATGCAATAAACGCTGGCTATGCAATCGAACTTGATGTGCATCTTCTAGCCGATGGAACAATAGCAGTTTTTCATGACGAATCTTTAGCACGTATGACAGGCAATGACGGATATATTAAATACCTCAATAAGGAAGATCTAAAACTTCTCCATCTTAATGGCTCAAAAGAAACAATTCCAACGCTTGACGACGTTCTTAAACTCGTTGACGGCAAAGTGCCAATTTTGATTGAGGTCAAAAATCCAAACAAAGTAGGAAAACTTGAGCAAGCCCTTATCGACACGCTTCGTGGATATAAAGGAGCCTTTGCTGTGCAAGCGTTCAATCCCTTTGTACTGCGATACTTTAACGAACATGCACCAGAAATTTTGCGCGGTCAACTTGCTGGATATTTTAAAGGACAAAAAATGCCTTTCTTGCAAAAATTTGTACTCAAAAGAATGTTACTAAATAAAAAGACTAGTAAACCAAACTTTATCGCGTATGAAGCAAAAACTCTTCCCAACCGCTTTGTAAGAAAATACAAAAAACTTCCCATACTTGCATGGGCTGTGCAAAATCAAGCGGAATACCTGCACGTAATTAAATATTGCGACAATGTAATTTTTGAGCATTTTGAACCGAAGATATAAAACAAAAAAGCGAACTACATAGTTCGCTTTTATGGTTTAATTATGTCATTTATTTTAGCTGGCAAATATTTTGAAACATCTTTACCTCGCTTAATTAAATCGTAGACCATGCTGGAACTAATAACACCAAGTTCCCCCGCACGCAAATAAATGGTATCTAGCCCAGAAATCTCTTGATTAATTAAAGCCAAATTTTCTTCTGCATCATAGTCGGCGCCATTTCTTAGCCCGCGGATTAAAAACATTGCCCCGTTTTCTTTTGCAACTTCTGCCGCCAATCCATCAAAAAGAACACACTCGACATTCAAAAGCTTTTGTGACACCATCTCTTTCTTGATTGCATTAAGCATTTTTTCTTTATCGTATCTCCTAGTCTTATTTTGATTTATGCCAATCCCAATAATTACTTTATCAAATATCCCGCATGCTGTCTTGACAACATGTAAATGACCATTGGTAAATGGGTCAAAACTACCTGCATAAAATCCTATTTTCATATACACTCCTTAAATATAAAACTCATCGTTTTCCTGCAATACATTGGTGTTTTTAAATATTAATTTTGCTTCTTTCAAATAATTGCTAAGTTTTTCGTCTGCCCAAAAGTGAGTCAATAAAAGCTTTTTAACATTAGCGTCTTTCGCGATACTTGCGGCTTGCTGTGCCGTTAAATGACTGTTTATTACTGGAAAATTGTGTTTTCTCAAAAGACTCGCCTCACAAATAAGTGCGTTACAATTCTTTGCAAAAGAGATAAGTCTCTCACGATTAGAATAGGAAATATCGCCTGTATAAACAACGCTTTTGCGAGCATTTTTAACTCTTATCGCATAACAATCAATATATTTATCATGCTCCACTTTAAGGAAGTCGATTGTAACGCCTTTAAATTGATACTGTGAACATTCTTCAAATGTTTCAACATTAGAATAAGTCAGCTTCTCATTTTTAATATCTTCTACGATAGCCGATGGAGAGCTTGGCAAATATATATTAAATTTTTCTTTAATCAAACCTAAATTCTTTAGTGAATAAGCCGAGTACATGTAATTATAAAGGTCATTATAATGGTCACGATGCAAATGTGAAATGAAAATATTAAGGCTTTCAACCTCTTTCATATCAAAAAATCTGTGCGAGCCACTGCCAGCATCCAGAAGAAATTTACTATCTCCACTTTTAAGAAAGTATGACGGACAGGCATTTTTTGCATGCGCAAACGGACTCTTCGTGCCAAGCGCCTTGAAATATATTACATTATTAATGTCAGCTGTTAATTTATCCAAAACTTGCGCTGCGTTCGCGTTGTCGTAGTCATTATTAATAATGAAGTTAAATTCGCTTTCATCGTATTCAATGCTGGACTTTTCTCTGAGTTTTAAATATTCAATTTTTACATTGTCACGCTTAAGCAAATTATCAAAGCGAGCTTCATCATTTGAAGAAATTACTAAGACTTTATAAGACAACCTTTTCCAATACTTAGTTAAAGGAAGCTTTATCCAGTCGAGAACTACATGATTATTTTTACTTAAAATTTTATCAATCTCAGTTTGCATTACTTGTAAGGTATATCGATTAAACTTTTTTACACGAGCAGAATTTTTTTCGGCAAAAACTATTTGTCCTAACCTTTTTCTATCAAATGAACCATTTTCATCAAAAATTACCTTGCCAAATAAAGTTGCCACTTTTTGCAAAACTTTAGAACTTTCATATATTTTGTGTCCGATAGCATCTATATCTACATATTGATATTTTAGTTTAGAAGCAAGTTCCCGTGCGAAAGTAGACTTGCCAGTCCCAGACTTTCCTGTAACAAGAATAATCATTTTTTTCTCCTAATTGATTATAACATATTGAAAAATCAATTACAACAAAAAAATAAAAGTATAAATCAAAAAATACAAAAAAGTGGCGTGTGCCACTTTTTTACATTTCTGGACCTTCGTTGTTTGGGTCGTTCACTATGTATGAGGGTTTGCCACCAAAAGTCACACTCCACTCATTGTCATTTGCTCTTTGCTGCCAAAGCTCTGCTTGTTTTTTGTCTTGCGGACAAGACCTTCTATGATTGTAACCATCTTTTTCAACATTTACTTTTGCTTTTTCATTTGCCATGACTTTAGTCCCTCCTATAAGACTGGTGGTCCGCCAGGGGCTCGAACCCTGGACCCTCTGATTAAGAGTAATAACTTATTCCATTATTAACTCTTGTAGTTCTCAACAAAGTGTTAGATTTTTCTATCTTGCGTAATCAAATTGTTATAATTTCTAATTAAATTATTTAAGTGTGAAATTACCTATCTTGCGTAGTTTTTGTAGTATACGTTACACTTTTTATTACACCTATGATTTAGAAGAGAGTGCAAACTCAATCCAAATTCTCTTAACTTGATTTAAATATATATACATTTTTGTAAACATTTTTAAATCGTAAGTAGTATAGCATAACTTAAAACATTATGCAAGTAATCTAATGAAATAAATTTTAAATTTTTATAAAATAAACAAGATAAACCAAAATAAACGGAGATGAATCAATATGAAAGATAAACAATACAAAGTTACTATCTATAATAATGATAGAATATTAGTTCAAAAAAATTATAATCATTTTAAAGGTGCTATTGTTAAAAATCGTGTACTACCAACTAAAACACGAAACAAAGACAATCCTTTTATAACAACCAAAAAATATGAAAAGACCTTAAAGCAGTTTAGAAACAAACTATATACCTTTGATTTAGTTCCTAATAAATGTGTCTTTTTAACTTTAACTACTTCAAATATTATGTTATGAACTGAATTAAAAAAGAAATTTCAATCTTTTATGCTATGTATCAAAAGAAATTTTGGTAAGTGCTTTTATATTCGTGCTATTGAATCCTTTGAAGATAACATCCATTTTCATATACATTTGATTTTAATGTTTAAAAGTGAAATACCAAAAAACTTTACACCACTTTGAACTAAAAAGCATTGGAAACAAGGTTTTACAGACTTTAAAAGAGTAATCGAAGCTTATGGGCTTGTGGATTATTTCACACAGCCTAAAACCGAAAATATAAACCCAGATAACCCCACATACACCAAACTACCACAATTTGTGCAAATCATATCTAATAGCAAAGATTTTCCAATCGCAAATAAGCATGAGATAACCACAAATAAGCAAGGTGTTTGTGATATACTTGACAAAGCAAATAAAGACAGCATAAAAGAAACTGGCAACAATCTTTATTGTTTTAGTGATAAACACAAGTTTATTGACCGAAACACTGGCGAGATTATCACTTGTATAGACAAGCAGTATTTTCATAAACCACAAAAAAAATAAGTAGTCAAAGCCGACTACTTTATTTTATAAACTCTAATAATGCTTTCTTCTTATCTTCACTCAAACTCTTAAACTTTTCTAAAATCTCCATATCACTTTCATAGTTGTTGTAGTCATGATAAAAGAACTTTTCAGCAGAACAATTACATTCTTCAAGTATCTTAAAAAACACTTCCATACTTGGTAAAAAGTCTTTTTGACTTTCAAGCCTATTTATATAACTATCGTGCATGTCAATATTTAGTGATAACTTTCTTGCAGATAAGTTTGCATTTGTGCGAATAGTGCTTATCTTAAAAATCAAGTCTTGTTTATCCATATTTTAACCTCCTAAAATGCTATTTTAATTATAAAATATGGAGCAACTTATACTACTTGAAACAAAACTGGTAAAATACACGCATTTTCAATATTATATTGAAATCTTCTCAATATTGTTTACTTTTATTGAATTGTATGTTATAATAGACTTGGTTTATAGTTCAATTTATGGAGGTGTAAAATGAAAAAACTAAAATCAATTTTATGTATGGCTATTATGCTTGTAGTTGGTTGTGTGGCATTTGTAGGTTGTGGACCTAAAAAAGAAGATAATCCACCAGAGAATCAAACAACAATCACACTTGCAGAAGCAAAAACAACAATCGTAAATGCTTTAAAGATAGATGAGCCACAAGCACAAGCAATGGCAATGACTTATGCCCTTGCAGATGAACAACAAGGCAATAGAGATATTTTTATAAAGTTTGGAAAAACTCAATTTGTTGCAAATAAAACTGTCTATTTTGTAGGCACTGAGTTGCAACAAGCCGTTGATGAGACAATCATTGCAGACAAAACTGGTGGCAGTTGGAACAAATATCTAATGGAAGTAATAAGCACAAGCAATGACCCAGATAATCAAGAAGGTATGGGAACACTCAATTTTTACTATGATGGCATTAATGTATATGAAGATTATAGTGATTATGGCGGAGATGTTATAGTTAACAACGACAATAATAACCTTTCAAGCCAAGAACTTGGAATTGTAAATTATTTGTTCACAGACTCTGCTTTTAACACTTTATATATAAATGAAGTTGCAAAGAAAATAACTGAGACTGGTTTCACTTTGACCCTAACTGCAAATATGCTTGAATTTTACAAATACATTTGGAACTATACAGGAGATAATTTCGAAGAAGACTTAAACAATATGTACACCCAAGAAGAAAGGGATTTGATGTTAAGTGAACCAGTAATAGTAACTGTTAACTTTGATAAAAATTCAAATATAACAAAAGTCAATGCTACAACCATTATGTATAGTGTTAGCCCAAGTTCCCAAAATCCTTCTGTAAAAAAGATGATAAAACAAGTGCTTAATGTTGAAATCACAAAATACACTGGCGAAATAAACGAGCCACAATGGGTAACTGACTATATAACAAGTCAAAATTAAAATGGAGTAAACATGGAATACATATTAGAGACAAAAGCGTTAATCAAGAGTTATAGTGGTAAAAATGTTGTAAACAATGTAAATTTACATATTGCCAAAGGCGATATATATGGTTTTATTGGTAAAAATGGTGCTGGAAAAACTACTCTTATGAGACTTGTTTTAGGCCTTGCATTTCCAACGAGTGGCGAGATTAAATTGTTTGGAAATACTGACCTAAGCAAAGAACGAGCAAGAATTGGTTCTCTTATTGAAGCACCTGGACTTTTTAAAAATTGCTCTGCTTATGAAAACTTAAAAAGATTTTCAATTCTTTATGGTGGAACTGATGAAGAAATAAAAGATTTATTAAAACTTGTAGGACTTGAAGATACTGGTAATAAGAAAGCAGGTGTATTTTCGCTTGGTATGAAACAAAGACTTGGAATTGCTATTGCTCTGCTTGGCAAACCTGAATTTCTTGTTTTAGATGAGCCAATTAATGGACTTGACCCAGCAGGTATTAAAGAAATTCGTAATTTACTTTTAAAGTTAAACAAAGAAAAAAATATAACAAT
>CAOQRA010000036.1 GCA_948512295.1 uncultured Eubacteriales bacterium | reverse complement strand
TTTTTTATAGCGCCAGTGTTTATTTTTAGTTTCCAAGATGAAGATTTCATTAATATCCATAATTAGAAAGGAGTTGTCATAAACATCCTTATTTTTTAAACTACACTCTCCTCCTTGACCATATTCTTCTAAAAGCTCAATAATAATTTTTAAAGCTTCATAAGCTGTTTTACCTCGTTCAAGTCCTAGTCTAACTAAATCCATTCCTAAAAGTCCTATCTTAGGATTATCATAATTATTTGGATATAAAGCCTCGTTACCAATGCATACTCCATGTTCGTTTACTCCCATTTCAGCGCCCCAAAGCCAAAAAGGTTTAGAAATAAAGATTGCATTTGTATGTTTGACTTGGCTGATTGTAAGATAGGTTATTTTTAAAGTTTTCTTCTTATTTTGTTTTGCAGGGATATATTGTACAATTTGACATTCTTCCTTTTCCCTGTCGCTGTTTTTTCCAAAGATTGCGTATTCACCATTTTTTATAATTTTTCCAAAAGTGTCACACATAAAAAACTCCTTAAATAAAAATTAATTTAATTTTTCATAGTATTTTTTCATGATGAGTGCATCACGTACTTGCTGCCCTGCAGATTCGCTAATAACGCGTGCGCTAATATCATAATCGTGCAAAAGCTCCATAAGTGGCTCAAAGTTAGGACCATAGATTTCGTCCTCAAAATTAAGGTGGCGAATTTCCCCCTTTTCCCCATATTGAATTTTTGAAAAGTGAATATGAAGATTATTTATTCTTTCTTTACCCAGCTTTTCAATTGCATAGTCGAATATCATTTTATAGTCCTCTTTTGTTTTAAGTGAACCTTGAGTAAGTGCATTTATATGACCAAAGTCAAAGGTTGGCACAAGATGGGAATTAATAGTACATAAATCGACAACCTCTTTGTAAGTACCGATTTGCATAGGTTTGCCCATAGCCTCTGGGCAAAGCCAAAGACCAGCTAAAAGTTTTTCTTCTTCAAACGTATCAAAGGTTTTTTGAAAACGCTTTGTAATAAGCCCAATTGCTTCTTCACGCGTCGCCTTGCCTTGTGAGCCAGAGTGAAATACCAAGTGGTCAGCATAGCCAAATGCACGCAGCATTTTAATGCCAGTGCGCAAATAGCCTTCGCTTTTTGCATACATATCCTCTTCTGGATTGGCAAAGTTGATATAATAAGGTGCGTGAATACTAACTTTAATATCATTCTCTTTGAACTTTTGTCCAGCAGTTTCCGCAAGTTCAGAGGACATGCGATAGCCTCTCCCAAAAGAATATTCATAGGCATTTAAGCCTTTGCTTGCAATAAAAGTTGGCACTTTTAATAGGTTTGCCTTGCCGCACTCTTCACAAAAGGCATCTCCACAGCCTGATGAGCCGAATCGAATCATTACTCCTCCTTAAATAAGTCTTAAATAAAAACTTGCTTGTCCGTTTTTTACTTCTAATAACCCTAAAAATTCCTCTTTTCCGTAGGCTTTATAAATGCCATCTTGTTTGTCAATTTTTATATTTACACCATTTAAAATTCGCTGCGTTTCATTGTCATTAAGCTTTGTTTTTTCAAATTCAAACAAACAGTCAAGCGGAATTAATTTATAATTCCCATTTTTGATTTCGTCAAGTGTAAATGCATCTTTCAAGTCAAACTCTCCACATCTTGTACGTAGTATGCGTTGCATAACACCATAGGTAGATAAACTTGATGCTATATCACGACAAAGAGAACGAATATATGTCCCCGAAGAGCAATGCACTTTTAGGTCAAATGCATTGTGTTCAGTTTGCCCTAATAGCGATATATCATATATTTCAATCAATTTTGGTTTTAATTCTACCTTTTCGCCGCGACGAGCAAGGTCATAAGCCTTTTGTCCTTTTATTTTTTTTGCCGAGTAGGCTGGTGGCATTTGATTAATTTTACCTATATGGCTTTGTAAAACGTTTTGTAAGTCTTGAAGCGTGATTACTTTGTTATCACTATGAGTTATCGGCCCCTCTAGGTCGAGCGTATCCGTCGTTATACCGAACTTAAAGTTTGTGATATATTCTTTGTCTTTATTTAAATAGTAATCAAACAGACGCGTGCCTTTGCCAACTGTAACCGGTAAAAGCCCCTCTCCAAGCACATCTAACGTGCCTAAATGCCCCGTTTTTTTTGCTCCGAGAGCATGCTTTACAATATTTACGACGCTATTACTGCTTATTCCTCTAGGCTTATTTACTAAGAGGATACCGCTTAGCTCGCTCATTTCTCTTGACCTTTTAAATGTTTTCTAATTGTGGATATAACAAGTTTTTTTGCACTTTGAGGATTTTTAGCGATGAATTTGCAACCAGACGCTTCTTTATGCCCGCCTCCCCCAAGTTCGCTTGCAATGATGCTGACATCGTAACCTGGTTTCGCTCTAAATGATCCATCAAAATTGTTTTCGCCGCGCTGTACGATAGAGCAAGTTACAAAGATATTTTCATAAGACAGCATGTCCGTGCTAAAAGTTTCGCAATCTTGTTTCGAGGTTTTAGTCTTTTTAAAATCTTCCATTGTAATTAATGAAACTGCAAATTTATTGTCAATCATTTCAATCTGATTATAAAATATTTTTTGCAAAGCAAGTTCTTCTTTGCGGCGTTGTTTATATAAAGCCACATTTATTTTATTTACCTCGGCGCCAAGTTTATAAAGTTCTAACCCGCACATATATGAGTGTTCATTTATATTTGAATTGCGAAAAGAATGAGTGTCAGAACTCAGTCCGATATATAAATATGAGGCAAGCGCTTTGTCTATTTTAATCTTCATGTATTTGATAAGGTCATAAACTATTTCTGCGCATGAAGAGAAATCTTTATCAATGTAGGCAATTTTAGCCATTTGAGGAAGCTCTTTTAAATGATGATCTAGCATTATTGTGTTTTCATGAGCAAGAAATTGCTCGCCATATATTCCAAGTCGTTTAATATTTGGCACATCTACACTTATCAGCAAATCATAGTTTTGGCTTTCAAAGCCGCCGATATGTAATAATTTTTCATCTAAAAGAGTTTTATAATTGCTTTTTAACTTCTCGTGAGTATATAAGTCCGCTTTTTTGCCCATTTTTGTTAGCGCATAATGTAAAGCATACATACTGCTATAAGCATCAAAGTCTGGACTTATATGACAAAAAAGAGCAATAGAATTTGCTTTTTTTATACTTTCACTTATTTGTTTAAAAGCTTTATTTTTCATACTATTACTCTCCTTTTGGGATATTTAAATTTTTAAGTATTTCATTTATACGAATACTTGATTCTGCTCCTTTATCGTAAATAAAAGTCAATTTTGGCACTTGTGGCATTTTGATAAGTGAAGCAAGCTCTCGTTTAATAAAGCCCTCGCTTTTTGCAAGTACCGCAAGTGTAGTTTTTTTCTCCTCTTCAGTGGCACTATCAAGACTGATTTTAATTTTGCAAAATTTAAAATCGGGAGTTAAATTAACCTCGCTTATATAAATCATTTTTGTCAATCTTGGGTCATTGAGTTTTTGAAAAATTTGGGATAAAGATTTTTGAACTTGGCTGTTTGCCCTTTCCATTCTGTTAGACATTTTACCCTCTCTTAATTTCTTCTTTAATATAGAATTCTATACGGTCATTTTCCTTAAAGTCGATATTATCTTGAAGTTTAATTCCGCATTCATAACCTTTAGCCACTTCTGCTTTTTCGTCTTTTACAATTTTTAAAGAAGTTACGTTAGTTACCCCAATTTCTTCGCCATCACGCATAACCTTTGCAATGGCATTTCGTGTAACCTTTCCGTCTGTAACATAACATCCTGCAACTTTACCGGCGGTAGAAAGTTTAAATACCATACGTATTTCAACTTCACCAATATATTTTTCTTCATATTTAATGCTCATCATGCCTGTAATTGCACTTGTGATGTCATCCACGACTTCATAGATGATTTTATATTCTTTAATTTGAACTTTTTGACTTTCTGCTAATGCTTTAGCCTTTGGCACAGGTTTTTGATTAAAACAAATTATTATTGAGCCAGTTGTATTTGCAAGAATTACATCGCTTTCAGTGACAGCGCCCGCGCCACTATGAACTATATTAACTTTAGCTTCTTCATTTTGTATTGGAAGTAAAGTTGACTTTAATGCTTCTACCGAACCGATTGTATCTGCCTTAATTATGATATTAAGGTTTTTAAGTGCACCCTCATGAACTTTATTCATAAAGTTGTCAAGAGTTACGCCGCTGCTATGCAAACTGCGCTCGTTTTTAATTTTGTTGATGCGCTCTTGAATAACACCTTTTGAAAGCGATTCATCTACAGCATAAACTTGGTCGCCCGAAATAGGCACATCATTAAAGCCTAAGATTGCCACTGGTGTAGATGGAGGTGCTGCTTTAATACTTTTTCCATTCTCGGTAAACATAGCCCTCACTTTACCATAAGTGATACCCGACATAATAGAGTCACCTACTCTTAAAGTACCATTTTGCACAATGATAGAGGCGACAGGCCCACGATTTTTATCAAGTTCAGCCTCGACAATAACGCCAGTAGCCATTTTATTAGGATTGGCACGAAGTTCTTGCATTTCAGCAACGAGCAGTATCATTTTTTTAAGTTCATCCATACCTAAACCTGTTTTTGCAGATATAGGCACAATTACAGCATCACCGCCCCACTCTTCTGGAATGATACCATATTCGGTCAGTTGCTGTTTAATACGCTCGGGATTGGCTTCTGGTTTATCCATTTTATTAATAGCTACAATCATAGGTACATTTGCTGCTTTGATATGGTTGATGGCTTCCACAGTTTGAGGCATAATGCCGTCGTCTGCGGCCACAACTAAAATAGCTATATCAGTCGCTTGGGCACCACGAGCGCGCATTGCAGTAAACGCTGCGTGTCCTGGCGTGTCAATAAAGGTGATTTTTTCGCCATTAAAGCTGATTTGGTAAGCACCGATTTTTTGAGTAATGCCACCCGCTTCACCTGCCACTACATTGGTTTTTCTAAAAGCATCTAAAAGTGAAGTTTTACCATGATCGACATGCCCCATAACTGCCACCACTGGAGGGCGAGAAACAAGGTCTTTTTCATCTTCTTCACCGCTTGCTGATTCTATAAGTTTCTCTTCATAAGATTTATCAAGCTTAAGTTCAAGAGTAATATCAAAATCGCTTGCGATAAGTTCGGCTGTTTCAAAATCAATTTGGCTGTTAATGCTAGCCATAATGCCAAGCATCATAAGTTTTTTAACAATTTCAGCAACTGTTTTCCCTATTTTTTCGCTAAGCTCTTTGATTGTAAATTCTTTAGAAGTGAAAACAGCATGTTTAATAGCAGGAGCAATTGTTATAACGTTTTCTTTTTTCTTTTTAATGGTATTTTTGCGAGAGCCATAGCTTACTTCAAAACCATCTTCATCCTCTATTAACAAATTATTTTTACGTTGTTCATTGAGTTTTCTAGGTGTTTGACGCCTTTCTTCATTAGATGAATTATGTTTTTGAGCAAACTTAGCTTTCTGTTGATAATTTCTGTCTGATTTTACTTCTAATTCAGGAGCATCATTGAAGGATTTAAAGTTGTTAACTTTGGTTGAAACAAAGTTGTTTCCAAACTTTTTGTTTTGTCCAAATTGTGGTCTTTGCCCCTGCCCTTGAGGTCTATTATTAAATTGAGGTTTTTGACCATTTCGATTATCAAATCGATTGTTTTGAGGTCTGTTTTTATCGAAAGGTCTTTGATTTCTATCAAAAGATTTTTGGCTGTTATTATCAAACTTTCTAAAATTGTTATTGGCACTTTGTCCATTAGAAAAAGTAGGAGAAGTCTTTTCAACATTTTTAACCTCTTCTTTTTTTGTTTCTTCTACTTTTATAGTGGCGGTTTCTTCCAGCTTTTTCTTTTGCGCATACAATGCTTTAGCAAAAGTATCAACCTCGCTTTTTGAAGCACGAACACTACGTAATAACTCGAGTAATGTCCCTTCTTTTTGAATGTCATGAATTGTTTTTAAATTGTTTAAAGTTTGATTTGCCAAATTAATCTCCTATTTTAATATTTCATCTTGCAGTTTTAATATTACTTCATCTGAAATATTTGTTTTAAAAGCTCTGTTTAATGCTTTAGTTTTTTTCAATTTTTCAAAGCATGCTTTGTCTTTGCAAATATATGCACCACGACCGTTCATTTTGCCAGTTAAATCGATATTTATATTACCCTCTTTATCTTTGACAATGCGCACGAGGCTGCGTTTATCTTTGCTGGCACGGCATGCTACGCACATTCGTAATACTTCCATATTATTCCTCATCTAATGGAACAAGTTCTTCCAGATCATCAAGATTTTGGAAAGAGTCCTCATCTGCAAGTTCTGTAAGTTCATATTCTGGCGCTTCATTTGTCGTTGCCTGTGTTATTGAACTCTCTGGTTTAACTTCAATCTTCCATCCAGTAAGTCTTGCAGCAAGGCGCACATTTTGACCGCCTTTTCCAATCGCTAAAGAAAGCTTATCGTCTGGTACAATTACGCGTGAAGCGTTTAAGCTTTCATTTGTTTCCACACTGATAACTTTTGCAGGACTAAGAGCTCTTGCAATGTATTCAAGAGGGTCCTCACTGTATTCTATCAAGTCAATTTTTTCGCCATTAAGCTCTGAAACAATTGTGTCTATTCTTTGTCCTCTAAAACCTACGCAAGTTCCTATTGGGTCGATATTAGCTTTTTCAGTATAAACGGAAACCTTTGTACGATTGCCAGGATCTCTTGAAATGTTTTTAATTTTGACATCACCGCTTGAAATTTCAGGTATTTCAAGTTCGAATATTTTTCTAACAAATCCCACATTACTTCTTGTTACTTGAATTTGAGTGCCTTTAAAAGACTCTTTAATTTTTTTTACATAGACCTTAATTCTGTCACCAATGTTAAATTTTTCACCTGGTATTTGGTCAGATGGAAGCATAACACCCTCTGTGTGAGAGCCTGAAAGTTGAACATAAACTGTGCCATTATCAATACGTTTAACGATGGTAGTTAAAAGTTCATCTTCTTTTTCAGCAAGTTCTGAAACAGCAATTTCTCTTTCCATTTCTTTTATTTTTTGCATTACGACTTGCTTTGCAGTTTGAGCAGCTATTCTACCAAATTCTTTAGTAGACTCTTCTTGAGTGACTGTTTCACCAAGTTTGATAGATTTTTTAACAAGTCTAGCTTCCTCTAACGAAATTTCCTTATCGGGATCAACCACTTCACGTACAACTGTTTTATAAGAATAAATTTTAATTGTTGCTTTTTCTGGATTAAGTTTAACAAGGGCACTTTTTGCCTCGCCATACATTTTTTTATAGGCAGATGTTAGCGCAGTTTCCAGCGTTTCAATAAATGTAGCCTTATCAATTTTCTTTTCTGCTTCCAAATCTTCAAGTGCTTGGAAAAAATCTTTATTAATCATTTTGTTCTCCTTAAAATTCTATTACTGGCACAATATGTGCAATTTTTTCTCTAGCGAAAGAGATAGTTTCTTCATTTTTGATAGTCACTATGTTTTGGTCAAAGGAAATAAGCTGACCTTTAAATACTTTTTGACCATTCATTTTAGCAAACAATGTAATTTCAATTTTTTTACCAAGGTTACGATTGAAATCACGCTCACTTTTTAGCGGCTTATCTATCCCTGGCGAACTTACATTTAATGTATAAGGTATATCATCGGTGGGATTTAATTCGTCCAAAAGTGGGTCAATTATTTTACTCACCTTTTCGCAATCGTCTATATCGACCCCCTTATCACAATCGATATAAAATGTTAAATTCATGCCGTCAGACTCTTTTGTGTAATCGACTTCAACGTCATAGCCCATATCTTCAATGATGGGGCAAATTTTTTCCATCACAATGGATTTGACCTTTCCTGCCAAAATGAAACCTCCTTCTTTCTATGAAGCGAGGCGTGAACAAAACTTGCTCACGCCTCCCCACAAATCTAGTCTTAAATATTATATCAAAATTATATACAAAAAGCAATAGAAATAAAAGAAAAAATATTATTTTTTTAATTTACTCAACTCTAAAAGCACTTCAGCGGTTGCGAAAGCGTCATTATAAGCTCTGTGAGCGTCTTTCAATGTCAGTCCAAGTGCACTGACAACCGAGCCAAGTTTATAATTTGGAGTCCTCAAGTTTGATTGTCGAGCTAATATTATTACATCCATTATTTCATTGTCAAATTTAATTCCAAATTTTGCAGCGACATTTTTGAGTACTTTCATATCATACCCTACGATGTTATATCCGCTTAAAATGCAGCCACGCGTGTATTCGTAAAAATCTAGTATGGCGTTTTGAACGTCAGGTGCATGTGCAACCATTTGATTTGTGATGCCGTTGACTGCAGTTGCTTCGGCTGGTATTTTTCCTTTTGGTTTTACAAAGGTTGAAAATTTTTCTTTAATTTTCCCCTCTTCCACTTTCACCGCGCCTATTTCAATAATTTCACAACTTTCGGTGTCAAGACCAGTAGTTTCAAGGTCATAAACTACAAAAGTATTTGACATAATGTAATCGTTATATTTAGGACCCTCTTCAAATAAGTTTCCTTGACTTGACGAAATGATTTTTTCTGGGAAAACTACCCTTTTGTGATTTATATTAGTAAGCGGTTGTACTTCCTTAATTTCAAGGGCGCATTTTTGCGCTAATGCCATTCTTTTTATGGTGTACGAAATGCCTCCACCAAGTCCCGTTTGAATATGTCCAAGACATAAAACGTACATTCCGTCTTCCATCTTGTCCATAACTGGCTGGCTTGTTTTGGTTGAAAAATGAACACATTCAATTGATTTTTCATCTGTTAAGTTGAATTTATACAAGCATTTTTCTTGACCTTTGCGTTTGCCATTTTTAGCGATATAATTCTTCTTAGTAAGGTCTGTAATTATGCCCGCTAATATAACCGAGTCTTTTGGCTTTTTATTATCATTTATATATTCTGGATTTGGCGAAATATCTCCACCAAACAGACTATTCAATATTTGTACTTTATATCGCGGTGTGCGAGGCGAAATAGGCATTGGAATATCTTCAAAATCTAATTCTTCAGGCAGCCTTTCTTGGTTTTCATAAAGTGTCACTTCAAAGCTTGCTATAAAACGTTTTGTGAGGAAATTAGTTAAATTAATAATAATCTGCGTTTCATCTAAGATGGAAAAAATATCTTGATTTAAACCAATGTTAACTTTTATATCAAACTCATTTGAGTTAATTTTTATGTTCTCTTGAAATATGTAAGGAAGAAGAGCTTTATGTTCAGCTTCAAAATAATTTTGAATTTCTTTGATTATAAGGTTATCATCTAAAAAGCTCTTTTTCAATTTGAATCTAACTTTTGCATTTAAAGACAAAAACTCTCTGATGTAGTTTGTAAGCTGA
>CAOQRA010000035.1 GCA_948512295.1 uncultured Eubacteriales bacterium | reverse complement strand
CACAAGTGATACCAAAAATGCAATAAAAATCCAAAGAGGGATAACATTTATTTTGTAGAAAAACCACAATAATGCTGCAAAAAACAAAATTAATGAGATTAAAAGTTGAAATTTTTGCTTAAAAAAGCAATAAGTGACAAAAGAAGAAAAAGAAAAGGCAAGCATATAATATATCTCTTGAAAAGTAAATAGACTTAAAAAATGAATAAGCAAGCCGAAAGCTCCTATAAAAAATAAGGTGCTTCCAAAATAGCAGCAGCTATCCAGTCGAAATAACATGCTTTTTATCAATAGATGCATTCCAGAAAATAAGCAGAAAAAATCAAACCAAATATAGTAATTTTTCATTAACAAAATTGTCAGCAAAGTAGACGCTGCAATTGAAATAATTGCAGAATAAAAACTTATTGAAAGTATAGTTGTTTTTTTAATATAAAAAACGCGACCTTGCACACTTTTATTATGTCCAAAATCGCTTTGGCTTAATCTTGCTTTTCCGAATTTATGGTTTGTGCTGAAGATGGTTCAATCTGCTCTGTCTGTTCTTTACTTGCCTCTTCTTTCTTTTTTTCATTCCAAGCATAATAAAACGTTAGAAGGACAATGCCAATTACAACTAATATAATGCTTAAAAGCTGCGAAACTTTTATTGGCCCAATATAAAGACTATCCCCACGCAAGGCTTCAATCCAGGCTCTTCCAGTGCCATATAAAATCAAATACCAAGCCGCCACCGAGCCGCGCTGTCTAAACTTAAATTTACGTAGCATAAGCATAAGCACAATGAAAGTGCTAGCATCCCAGAAAATCTCATAAAAGCGAGTGGCATACCGCCCCTCAAATGCGATAGGAAACCAATTAAGATTAGGATCTGTGATTTCATTTCCATAGCAACACCCAGCAAAAATGCAGCCCACACGTCCTACCGCTTGCCCGATGATAATAGAGGGAACAATTACATCAGCAAAATCAAAAAAATTCTTTTTGTGAATTAAACAATATAATCCTAGACCTAAAGCCCCGCCAAGAATTGCACCATAAATGGCAAGACCGCCTTTCCAAATTTGAAAAATCTCCCAAAAAGCACCAAAAGCACTTCGATTAAAAATAAAGTAATAAACTCTTGCTCCGACTATTGCAAGCGGAAAAATATAACATGCTGCAATAATTAAATCATTTGTTTTAATTTTTCTAGCTTTGGCATTATTACAAGCAAGCCAAACTCCAAAAATCATAGCGCAAGCTATAATAAGTCCATAATAAGAAACATTTAAACCAAACAGCACAAAATGATCATTATAAAATCCAAACATACACAATATTATATATGCAATAAATGCAAAAGTCAAACAAATTAAAACTAACTATTTTTGAGTTGAAAGCATGCCTCGACACGGCGTACACATTGTCATTAAGAAGTAAACATTACCGTGCCGAAGCATCTTTTAGAAGAAACTACGCTTTATTCAGCACGACAACTGTGAATGCTTAATTTTCTAAAGTATAATAATCATTCCAAAGTTCCTCTGGACACAATAAAAGCAGCATATATTTAATCGCATGCTTTCTTGCGCGTATTTGCAACTCGAAACTCATATCGTAGAAATTTAAAAAAAATTTCCCTTGCTCTCTATTCAGTGTTTCACTAAAATTTTTATAACCCTCGTTAAACTTCTCCTCGCCTTTAAGTCTTTCTTTGCGATATTGCTTCTCATAAGGTGCATAAATTAACTCGACTATTAAATCAATACATTTCATACTTTTACCTCCTTTTAAATACTATTATAATTAACCACATACGATAGTATGTAAAAAATATATCACATACTATTGTATGTGGTCAAGCATTTTGCATACATTTGTAGTAAAATTTTAATAAAGAGGTAAAATAATGAGTTGCTTTTCAGAAAAATTAAAGGAATTACGAGAGGAAAAAGGTTTAAGTCAAGCTCAACTAGCTAAAGAAGTCGGATTATCTAGTGGCGCTATTGGGCATTGGGAAGTAAAAAAGCGAGTACCAAATTTAGACGCAGTCATTATTCTAGCAGACTATTTTCAAGTATCACTAGACTATATAGCTGGACGTGAGGATTAATATGGATATTTTTCTTGATGGCTTTCCATGCTTGCGCTTAGCAAAGAAATAGGTATAAGCGACTCTTCCATAAGCCGTTGGGTACATGAAGAAACGGATATTCGTGGTGAACAACTTATTGTTTTAGCCAAATTCTTTGGCGTAAGAACTGATTATTTATTAGGTTTAGAGGACTAAAAATTTAAACTATAAAAATCCACGGGGTAAACCCGTGGTTTTCTGTAACAAAAAACAAATCGCAAAAATAATTTTGCGATTTGTCGATGTAAAGCTTATCTCGCTTTACATTTTTAATATGTGCACATATTCAAATATTATACACAATTCTTTAAATCAATTTTTTTATTCATAAAACTTGCTGCAAACACGATTTAATTCATTGTAAATAAATTTATCGTTTTTATCCTCTTCTCTATACGTCATAATTAAAGTTACGCTTGCACCATTGGAAAGCGCCTTACCTAAACTAATCAACTTTTGTACAATTACAATGGATTTTACCTTGTGCTCATGCAATAAATCCGATTCATCAAAACATCTGTCTAATGTGTTTATTAAAGAGATTATGTCACTTACAAAAATTACACATTTCCTTCCGATTTGCAAAAGTCTTTCCGCATAGGCAATAGTGTCGATGACTTTATTAAAGCCCTCATCAAATCCGCTGCCATAAGAGGTTGTCATATTAAGCATAGATGATATACTATTAAACACAATACGGTCTTCAAAACCTGTATTAAGACTTAAAGTTATCAAAGCATAATCATTTTGCGCGCAAGCATTAGCAAATTTAACAAAGTTATCATTCTCAAATATGTTTGACTTAACTTGAATCAAATTACGTCGTCCGCAAAACACTTCATGCTCTCCAAAGACCAGTTTTTCCATAGAGATAATTGGTTGCCCTGCCTCTATAATTCTATTTCGACGAAGTGCAATGTCTTCACCATTTACCTTTAAGATGTTAGTTGCAAGATACTCTTCTTGTGAGTTAATCTTGCTTGCCATTATTTCTACATAATCCCCAGCATTAAGCCTAAACTCGTCCATTTCGCGCTTCGCAATAAATATTTTTGTCCCCAATTTAGTATCAATTAGGTATGCAATAATATCAGTTTTGCGAATAACTCCGCTAAATAAATCAGCCTTGTCATCCACTTCGCTAAACACTGGCACATCTTGAGCAAACACAACTACGTCCTCATATTTAAGTGGACGTCTTTGAGTTGGAAGTGAATCAATAATATCACTGCCAGTAACTTTGGCTAAAATTTCATTTATATTTGTCAGACTTTTACATGGTCTACCCTTTTTAGAAACTTTTACTTTAGTGCAATCCGTATTGTAAATTTTATCCATAATAAGGTCAATAAGTTCACTACGTTTTTTTGTGGTGGGAGAAATAACACCAAGAGCTCTTCCGACATTGCGAAGTTCAAAAATGCCAAGCTCTGCATCCAGAGCCTGCCTACGCAAATCTTGATTTTCCTGTCGTCTCATCAAGCTTTCAACATCCATAGCTTCTTCTCCTTTGTAAGCCATTTTAACATTATTTTTTACAATAGTCAATAATTTTTAAACAAAATTGAAAAAGCTTGTAAAAATTCCGACAATTATCGACAATAACAATAGTAAACCCATTATCATTAAGTTTTGCCAGATTTTTTTACGATTGGTTGTAAATAAAACAATTAGCCCTACTCCTGCGCCTGCCGAAAGTCCTGCAACTAAAGCGGCAAAATTAAGTACTCCCGCCATGTATAACTCTACAAGAAAAACTGAAGCACCACAATTTGGAATAAGTCCTATTAAAGCTGCCAGCAAAATTTGCACATAAATGTTTTCAGTAAAAACAAGTTGTAAGCTGTCAAGCCCAGCATAACCTATCACCAAATTGATTGCCAAAGTTGCCACAAACACCCAAGCCGTGATAACAAGAGTATGCTTTAAAGCGTCTAAAAAAATATTTTTGGCACAGCAATGTCCATGTTCATGGTGATGAGGCTGATGATATTCATTTTGTATTTGTTTTTTACGCCTATTAAAAAGATGAATAATTATATCAATAGCATAACCAATTACAATGGCATACACCACTTTAAAAGCAAGCAACAAAAGAAGTTTAGGTATAAATTCAGGCTTTGAAAGCATAAGAGGAATGGCTTCATCGCTTGTAGCAATAAAAACAGCAATTAAAGTGCCCAAAGTGACAACTTTATCAGAATAAAGCTTACTCATAACAGAGGAAAAGCCACATTGAGGTACACAACCTAAAAAAGCACCGACTAAAGGGCCCGCCTTTTTTGTGTGGTGCAAAATTTTAGCATACTTCTCGTTATCATTATGAGAAAAATAGCCTACAATCAGATACGCAAGGTATAATATAGGAATAACAATTGCCGTATCTATGCAGGCATCTAACAACGCGTCCCAAAAAATTTCCATGTTAATTATTTAACTTCTACCTTTTTATTAATAATTTCATCCATTTTCATTTGTTTAGACTTGCGTTTAGTTTTTTTATCTTCAGTTTTTTCTTGAGAAACCTCTGTCATCTCAATTTTCTTTTTAACTACTTCTTCTTTTTCTTTAGGTGCTTTTTCTTGAACCTCTTTCTCCTTACGATATTCACGCATTCTTTTTTCGCTTTCTTTTGGAGAATAAAGTATTATTGTCTGCTTGTCTTGATAACCAATCTGTCCATCCATATTTGCTGAAATAATGGCTTTACCTAACATTTCCTCAATATTTCCTTTGTTAAAAGTTGAAACCTCACTATTATCAGCAAATAAGGTTATATTTCCATTGTTCATAGTGCCCACTTTGCTGTCATTAAGAAGATAGGTTATATTTCCATCAAGCATACTTACTAGTTGAGCATTTTGCATTATGCCAGTTATACTGCCAGTAATCATGGTGACAATTCTTGCCTTGTTTCTTACAAACATTACTTTGCCCTCGGTTATGGTTGCAAGTTCTGCTTTGTCATCTACAAAACGAATAAAGCCGCCATTCATCGTTCCAATACTAGCTTTGCCTCGTACATAATCAATTGTACAAGAATTGATAGTCGTAATGCTTGCCTTTCCACTAACCTCAGTGATAGTTCCGCTTTTAAAAAGTCCTATTTTACTTTTGCCAGTTACAAGGTCAATAGTTGCATCTTCCAACATTTGAATTTTAGCCTTGCCAGAAATTTCTTTAAAAGTACATTTAAAGCACTCCAGCACTATAACAGAGCCAGTGAGTGTGACATTAGTACATTTGTTTAAAATATGCACGCCACTTCCGAGCGTGAAGTTGGATTCTTCATCATGAATTATAGGGTCTATGACCTTTTCTTTTTTTCTAAACCAATTCATATTCACCTCGCGTTCACACACATGCATGGGCATGCATATATATAAGATATTTTAATTGTAGCATAAATTATGTATGATTGCAAACATAATACGCCACATTTTTTAAAAATAATAAACAAAATTAGTGTCTTGTTTGACAATAAAGTCAAACAAAGCTATACTTATATATACCAAATAATAAGGAGGGAACAATGGCAGAACTTGAAATTAAGAATTTAAATAAATATTATCAGCTTGGAAATAAAAGCAAATTTCATGCCTTAACCGACATTAATTTATCTTTTGAAAAAGGCGAACTTGTATCAATAGTCGGTGAAAGCGGAAGCGGAAAATCCACTCTTATGAACCTAATTGGAGGTTTAGACTCTCAGTTTGACGGCGAAATCAACATAACAGGTGTAAACTTAAAAAATTTGTCGGATAGAGAACTTGATGAATATCGCAAAAAGAAAGTAGGCTTTGTATTTCAATCCTTTAATTTAATTCCCCACCTTACAATTTTGGATAATGTGACGATTGCGCTAACTTTATCTAATGTAAGAGAGAGCGAAAAGATAGAAAAGGCCACAAAAGTACTTGAAAAACTGGGTCTTGCCGAGCAAATTAAGAAAAAGCCAACTCAGCTTTCTGGAGGTCAAAAGCAACGCGTTGCCATTGCAAGAGCGCTTATAAATGATCCTGAAATTATACTTGCAGATGAGCCAACGGGCGCACTTGACAGCCAAACTACTCTTCAAATTCTTGACATATTAAAAAGCATTGCCGACGAGGGTAAGCTTGTAATTATGGTAACACACTCTGAAAAAGTTGCAAGTATATCTTCACGCGTAGTGGAGGTTTCAGACGGCAAAATTATAAATGACCAAAATAAAAAAGGTCGCAAGAAAAAACAAAGTACAAATATTGCAGAAACAAAAGTTACAAAAAACAAGAAAACTAACCTTTCCTTCTGGTCTGCGATAAGACTCTCCTTTCACAATATGTGGGCAAGCAAAGTGAAAAACTTTTTGATAGCCTTTGGTGTTTCCATAAGTCTAGTCAGTCTAATTTTAATGCTCGCTTTTGGTTCGGGGCTTACCGATTATATAAACTCTCTCGCGAATGAATATAACAATCCTTATTATGTTTCTATAACAAAAAGAAAGGATAAAGATAACCCCAATATGCCTGCAAATCCTCTTTCCCCACTGCCCTTTAAAACAGATGAAGAAATCAACGAAATAATAACAGATATCAACGCCCAGCTAGAAAAAGCAAACAATGAATATCGCATATCAAACGAAGTTGTAAGTTATGGCTTCAACCAAATGACGTATGGCACTTCTACCACCTTTAAATTTAAAGTGGATGAAAATGGCATTTATAGCGATGAAGGTCAAGAGGAAAAAAGTGAGTCCATTTTCTACATTTACACCACTCCGCCCTACTATACCGATGCCAATATGCTTGCTGGTAACATCTCGGGCGACAATGAAGTAATGTTTTCAAAAGCATTACTTAAAAAGTTAGGATTAAACAACTACGACGACGTTTGCGGCAAGGTTAGACTTAATATTGATATTCCAAGATATGGCTTAAATACAAAAGATATAATTTCGCAGGAGCAAGGCCTAACTGGCGACCCAATAGTGTCAGGTATCATTGATGTCACAGGTATATTTGAAAACTTCCCAGTTATGTATGTAAGCTATGACTATCTTAATAAACTTGTCAGCTATGTGGATACCGAGGGGAAAATAGGATTCCGGCCTACAGCACTTTACATCAAAACGGATGACGAAAAAACCACCGAATTTATAAACAACTACCTCAATAGTTTAGATTATTACTCCGGCTCTGTAGAAGAACAAATGGCAAGCATGTTTACACAAATGATTTCTACTTTTTCCACAGCTTTAACTATTATTGCAGGTATATCTTTAATAGTTGCCACTATCATGATTTTAGTTGTACTTTATATGAGCGTAACTGAAAGGACTCGCGAAATAGGCGTACTTAAAAGCATCGGTGCGCGACGCAAAGATATTAAAAGAATTTTCTCATCTGAAAGTTTATTAATAGGAATTTTAAGCGGTCTTGTTGGAATAATTTTATCACTTGTTTGCGGAGGAATATTAATAATCGCCTTGAAATCACTATTAGGCTTTGCACCTATCAGCTTCCGTTGGTACTACTTTGTTATAGCACTTGGAATTAGCATTATAATAAGCGTACTTGCTGGGCTTCTTCCAGCATCAAAAGCTGCCAAACTTGATCCAGTAGAATCGCTGCGACATGAGTAGAAAATCGAAAGAGCTTCTTCATTTCACTTACACATATTCAGAATGACTCACTCTTACATATCAGTTTAAGCACTCGGTGCGTGTCATTCTGAGTGAAACGAAGAATCTTTTAGACCAACTTCATATTTTGTCATTTCGACCAAAGTGAACGAATGTGAACGGCACGTATAAATCTCAATTACCTGTCATACTTAGCACTCGGGTCTGTCATTCTGGACTCTGCGAAAACCCTTTTAAATAAATACTAATTCTTCATTTTTTAAATCATTAAAAATAACGGCGCTCGCCGTTATTTTTACATATATAGTAGGTATTATGCGCATACTACCTACAAAATATATAATTAAGTAGAAATCACTCCATCTTTAATATATTGAAATCCTTTACCTACTAAGAAATCATAGGTACCAGTTCCCATTAATGTATCGCTAAAAGATACTAAAGCCCGAGGAAGCGGATATCCTTTGTTTATGTTTAAATTGTAGAAGTATGCTTCATTAAACTGCTGTTGAGAGCCTTTTATTTCTTTATACATTATACCATTCTTTTTAAATTCTACATAAGTCCCCTCATAGTCACAGTTTGAATCATAAAGCCTTGTAGTAGGTCGAATAGGTTGATTTTGACTGCCACGCATATCGACATTTAATGCACATGAATTTTTAATATTTGCACCATAAATTAAGCCACCAACCAAAGCACTAGAATTTCCTGCTGAAATAGTTGAAATATAACAAGTATTAACCATGCAATTTTCTATTAATCCATCACTACATCTGACATAACCACAAAGTCCGCCTACAGAATCGTGCGCCTTGTCATCCGTGGATATAATTGTAATGTTTTGAGCTATACAGTTTTGCAATCTAAAATAGTTACACCCAGCATTACCTTCAACTCCAGCGCAAAATGCCCCCGCATTTGCAGTCGTATAGAAAATACTATTTGTCAGAATCAAATTCTTTATAGTGCAAGGACCAGCTATAACACCAAACAGACCTTGGTTTCCATTCCCCTCAACTGAAGATACCCCAGAGATAGTATGCATATCTCCGTCAAATACACCGCTAAAATCTGAAATTGCGTTCCATAAATAATCATGCATATCAACGTCCGCAGCAAGTTTAAAATTCATTCCAGCCAAGTTACTGTTTCTGCTGTCTTTTGCCAGTTTTGCCATTTGAGCTGGCGTTTTAATAATGTAAGGACTTGCTGCTGTACCACTGCCGCTGTCATAACTAACAGCAGCGTAATCGTCCCAAGTTTTTTCTTTCCATAGAGCAAATAATGTATGATCATTTTGTTCTTTCACTATAGATGAGGAGGTTATTATATTAGGGCTATCACTTTTTAGTTCAAAAAAGTTTATATTTCTTATATAAGCCTCTAAAACTCGCCCATTACCGCTTGAGTCCGTACATCTTACACCATACCAAATCAATTGTTTTATATCAAATTCAGGAGGAATTAAAATATCATATTCAACAATGTAAAAGCCCGTAAGCGGATTATCTCCCATATCTCTGTACAAAACATAATCACCAAAAACTTGATATTGAGCTCCTGTCACATGGTTATTTCCAGCAAATCCTATATTACCCCATTGCTTCTGCTCGCTTGCATGATAACCATCAGGAATTTCCTCACAAAGCATAAATTCAAAAGTTACGTGATATTTTGTTGAAACTTTGAGATTTGCTTTTAGCTTAGCTGTATCTCCATATAAAACTGAAGTCCACGGATATCCGCTTTGCGGAGAAACTACAAAACCTTTTTGCCAGCCGACAAAATTGTATCCCTCCCTCGTAGGCGTTGGAAGAGTGCCATATGTTGAATTATATGTAACAGTTTTAGAAGTCGTTACACTGCCACCGTTGGCATTAAATTTTAATGTATAGCTTGCTGCCCCTGTAGGTTCTTGAGCATTTTCAAGTTTTTCTACATCATAATCATTTTTGGCGAAGCCAAAAATCCCCCCCCCGCAAGTAAAGCAATTCCACTTGACA
>CAOQRA010000034.1 GCA_948512295.1 uncultured Eubacteriales bacterium | reverse complement strand
TATTTTTCAATTTTGAAATCGCAATAATATTCAGCTTCTCCCGTTCACTATTGCTCCTTAATTTATCTTTTGGCATTTTAACCTAAATATTTTTCTATTTTACTTTGCTCATAAACAATTTTCCCTATTAGCGTTATTGCCTGTTTTGGACAATTGCTTATGCACCTATAACAACAAGTACACTTGCCTTGAGCCTTTGGTTTGCCATTCTCTTCAATAAAGTTATTCACAGGACATTCAACCATACACATTTTGCAAGATATGCATTTGTCATAATCTAATATAAGTTTATTTTTTAATTTCTTTGTTTTGTTATAAAACCAAAGCCTTTGACCAAACAACCCTGCAATATGATTAAATAATGTTAAACCATTTTTTATTTTGCTTACACAAATTTTATCTTCAATAGGATAACTTTCAAAAATGTTGTTCTCATTGTATAATTCCAAAAATTTGTTAACACAAAATTTCGTATTTCCTGTTCCACTAAAATATATGCCTAACATATTTTTCCCTAAACTCATTATACCACAGCTCTTTGCATTCTGCATCGGTTTTTATAAAAAAATCACGAAACAATGTTCGTGATTTCATTTTTTTGTTCTTAATCATTTTTGACAACTTTTTTGCTCCATGACCTTTTGCCACACTTTGGGCATTTCATATATCTTGTTCTGCCATAATGCATAGACATAACAACCTGCTTATAGGTGGGAATATATTTGTTATGACAGCATGCACATTCATAGTAGCCTGCATCTTTTTCAATTCGCAAGCAGAAATGAATGCCCACTAAAAACTCAACCAACCCAATGCAAATCAATGCAATTTTCCAGCCAGTTGCGAGGTCACAAAATGACGCAACAAAAATTAAAATTATAAAGGAAATAGAACTCATATACCCAAGCACATTTTCAATGGCTAACAAAAATTTTGAGCTCTGTTCCTGTTGCATCTTTAATACAACAATATTTTGCTCTGCTTGTTTTTTATATTCACTGCCAACTAATTTTCTTCCTGACAACAATTCATTTGCGGAAATGTCCAACGCTTCACATAAAGGTAACATCAATGTTGTATCTGGGAAGCCATTTCCACACTCCCATTTTGATATCGTCTTTTCGCTGACATGCAAAATTTCTGCAAGTTTAACTTGCGTCAACCCCTTTGCCTTTCTTTGCTCAGCAATAAACTTTCCAGAAACTCTTAAATCCATTTTTCTCGCCTCCTGTAATTATTCTATCACACTTCAATCGAAAATTACCCCCACGAACCGTAGGATTTTTATGTTTTTGTATTCTTTTTGCTTGATTTTATGCTTACGCAACAAAAAAATCACGAAACTTTGCTCGTGATTTTACTTTATTTTGTGTGCTGTGATTATTGTGTAACTATAAGCATTGATTGTGATAACTATATCCTCAATTTCACAATACCAATTTTTACCTTGTCTATAAATCCTGCAATTCTTATCCAAAACTTTTTGTTTGCAATACTCAACCACATCATTGGTGTCGAGTTTCAAATTTCTTTTAATTCTATCGACTCCCATATCTGTTGTATGAACTAAGTCTATGTTGTCAATTAAAATTTGTTTATCCATTTTTCCTGCTCCCATAAGATAATTATACCACAACTCTTTGCATTCTGTATCGGTTCTTATAATAAATCACAAACCTTTGCTCGTAATTACAATGTAATTATAAGCATTAATAAATTAAAATTTATTTATTTTCGTTTAAAATCTCGACTTTTTGTTATTCAAAACTATATTCAAGTGAGCCTTTTTGCAATATGTGATTTTCGGCTCTTTTGAGTAAATGTTTTTTTCTTTTACTTGCAGTCAATTCCAAAGAACAATCCAATGAATATACTGTAATTCGATATTTATGTGTTTTACCATTCGGCGGTTTCGGACCTGCGTATCTGTGCATACCGTATGCCACGCCCTGTACTGCACCTGACTCCGCAACGCTCTTACATTTCGGAATAGCCTTTTCTATCTTGCTTGTGGCAGGAATATTCCAAATAACCCAATGCGTAAAATTCTTAATCGGATGGCTTATATCTTCCAATGTAACGGCAAGCGTTTTTGCGCTCTCGGATAAATTCTCTATTACAATTTCGGGCGATATATCTTTGCCCCTACCCGTATAATCAACAGGAAATGTATTTCCATTCGTAAAATCGGGCAAACTGAATTTTAACTGCTCCATAAGTAACTCCCGCTAAATTATTATTTATCGCTTTATCAGCATACTTATTATACCACAACTCTTTGCAATCTGTATCGATTTTGCCCCAAATTTTGATTTTTTGATTTATTTTGATTATTTTTGATTATTTCGGTGGTCAGTTTTGATTTTTGAAGTTTTAATTTTGCGACAGCCAATTTTTTGATAAAAAATCAAAATTTTGGGCAAAAAATCAAAAAAATCAAAACTTTTGTATTTTGAAAAAAGACTTGAAATTGCCAAATTTCAAATCTCAAAAATTGTCATATCTGTATGCAGTGATTAAATACTCAAAAAACACTGTATATTGTGGTTTTTGCAATAAAAAAAGCCTTTCTAAAAAAAGACTTTTGTTACAATATATTTGTGTCAACACTAAACGAAGTATTTTTTGATTTCTTCGTTTTGATAATGCGACGAGTCGAACTGTGATTATGCTTGCATAAAATCACAAGTGAGCGAGGAAGCATTATATCTATGATATTTTGCGACACATTTTGATTTCTTCTATTTTATCATAAAAAATCAAAATATCAAAATGATACGTAAACTAAATCAAAAATTTTAGCCTTAAAAAATCAAAGTTTGATTATGCGACGAGTTTTTGATTTTGCGATAGATTTTTAATTTTGCGAGAATGAAAATTATTTAATTACATTAGCTATAAAATCTTTATATCCTTTTGGCTCATCACAAAAACCGGGGGAATATAATAGTTTGATAAATTCTCTGTAAGAAACATATTTAATTTGCTCTATTTCTGTTTTATCGAAAATTATTTCATTAAGCGTTAAATTTATAGTTAATAAAAATATGTTTCCAAACTCCCAGCCTTCCTGATTTAAAAATCTTCCTAAAAACAAAACGTCTTTTGGGGTTGTGTGTATGCCTAGTTCTTCTTGCGTTTCCCTAATACAAGCCTGCAAAAGTGTTTCGCCAGCATCTACATGACCAGAAACGGCACTTTCATTCCATTTGCCAGGATTGTCCTTCTTTGTCATAGCACGCTTATGAATCAAGATTTTTCCATTTTTATTTTTAATTAAAATCCATACTGCATTATGATAACAATTAGCATTTTCACTATGACAAAAAGTTCTCGATTTGCATCCAAGAAAATTACCGTTTACATCATAGGTATCCAACATTTCTTCCATATACCCTCTCAAAAAAGACTTTTTATACAATATATTTGGTGCTCCCGTCAGGACTCGAACCCGAACAAATGGTTCCGAAGACCATTGTGCTATCCATTACACCACGAGAGCATAGTTTTTTTAATTTTTAGTTGTAACTGAAAAGCCATTTGTTCGGTAATCAGGGAACCCGCAAAATGTATGACATTTTGTGGGAGCGGAGCCGTCAAAAGTGTTAGCGGAAAGTTTGAAAAACTTGAAGCGTCAATCTTTTGACAAGGCGAGCAGGTTCCGAAGACCATTGTGCTATCCATGCTCGCCACGAGAGCATAAATTGAATTTAGGTAATCAAACTTTTGCTATTTTATTATAACCTTATCAACTAGTTTTGTAAAGAAAATATTATAAAAATTTTTAACAAATCTATTTCTCTGCTTGTTTATACAAATATGTTTTTCAGAAGGGTGGTGTTAAATGCGCTAAGTTTTTAAAATAGAAGAGTTTTTAACAATTTATTTGTCGATATTTACTATATTTATTTGATATTTTATGTAAAAAATGCTATTCTAATGTTAATAAAGGTGAAATTATGAGTAAAAAAAGTGGAAGCATGAGTAAATTTGAAAAAACTTTAATTTGGATGGCTTGTTTGCTTGTTGTGGGCTATGCGGCGGGAGTGGCGATTGCTTACTTTACGCAAACGGGCAGAAACTTGTCAGCGTCTTTTACAAACACTATTGCTTTAATTTGTGCAGCGATAGGTCTTTTAGGGGGCTTTGCCGCTGGTATCGCATCAAAGGGCAAAAAAGACAATAAAAAGAAAAATGAAGGTGAAACAGCAGAGGGGAGTAAAATTAATGTAGAAACGGACTCTACTTTAGCCACAGTAGACTACATTAAAGGTAACCCTAATTTTATCAGCACGACTTGGGACAAACTTCCCACAATTTCAAAGACTGGCTTTCCGTTTAGATATAAGATGGAAAATGGAAAATACAATATCAGCATGAAATATGAAACGCATGCACTGGTTATTGGTACTACTGGTACTGGTAAAACGCAAATTTTTGCTTGTCCAACAATTAGAATTTTGGCGCACTCTAAAGAAAAGCCTTCCATTGTAATTACCGATCCTAAGGGCGAGCTTTATGAGTTGAACGCCAATATTCTTAAAGAAGAAGGTTATAATGTCGTAGTATTAAACCTTGAGGACCCGTATTCTTCATCACGATGGAATCCTATGGAGCCAGCATTCAAACTTTATCAGCGAGCAGGAAATCTTGCTAAGGAAGTTAAAAAATATTCAAATTGTAAACCGGCAGATGCTGGGTTTAAAGAGCTTCCTTCAGAAGATTTAGATGGTGCAAGCTATGGCGATTCATGGTTTGGTTTTGAGGGGCTTGCATTTCCTAATGAAGAGCTTTTGAAAAAGGAACTTGACGGCAGGAAAAATCAACTTGAAACAGAGGCTAAATCAAAATTGAGAAATATAGCCATCTCGCTTATTCCAATTTTTCCAGACACAAAAGAGCCATCTTGGCCGCAAGGTTGCCAAGACCTTATCACAGGAATTATGCAAGGCATGCTTGAAGACAGTCGTGACCCACGGCTTGGAATGACACTTGACAAGTTCAATTTTTACAACCTTTACAAAATTGCAATGAAAAGAGATGGCGGTGATGCAGTCCTTGCAACTCTTGCTAAATATTCTGAAGGACGTGATCCAGTACGCTCAAGTGTGCGTGACCTTATGGCAACCATATGTTACACTAGTCCTACGACAATGAAATCATATTTAGGTACACTAGGTTCCAGCCTTGGAAAAACTCTTGCTGATGATGGTATTCAATATATGACCAGCGGAACTGATGTAAATTTTGCTGATATCCCAGAGCGCCCAACAGCTTTCTTTGTTCGTATTCCAGACCATAAGGCAGAGCGTCACCCACTTGGTGTACTTTGTATTCAACAACTTTACAGCGAACTTGTTGATATTGCAAACAGAACAAGAGATGATAAAGGCAATGCAGGCAAACTCAAACGTCAAGTTTACTTCATTTTGGATGAGTTTGGTAATATGCCTCCATTCCAAGATTTTGATAAGATGATGAATGTCGCTCGTTCAAGAAATATACGTATTGAAATCATTTTGCAAGCATTTAAGCAGCTTGATGTGCTCTATGGCCCAGAAAAGGCTAAAAATATTCTAGGCGGCTTTCAAATGCAAGTCTTCCTTGGCTCCGAAGACCAAGATACCGTTCAATCTTTCTCAGACTCGTGCGGTCAAATCACTGTATTTACAGAGGAAGAAAACAAAACCAAACAAAAGGGTAAAGACAACGAAAGTGAATCTACAAGCATATCTACTCAAAGACACCGTCGTAACCTTGTGGAAAAAGAGACATTGCGCAGTTTGCCTCAATGGACAGTTGTTGTAAAACTTTTCCGTGAAAAAATAATTATGGAAGAGATGACTCCTTTCTGGAACACTGCATGCATGAAAAAAGCTCCAGCGCAGCCACCAATAGGTATTGCAAAAACTCTTGACTATGATAAAGTGCACTATGATATTGTGGAAAGAAATAAATTGGTGCTCAAACCAAGAAATCCGTTTGACCGCTTCTAGCTGGGGAGGCACCACTCGTTAAATAAAAAAGTTGAGTTGTAGAATAACAAACTCAACTTTTTTATTCTTACGCCATAAGTCTTGCGACTTAGTGGCTACCTCGCGGTTCCCCGTCCCAATCTCCCTCCGACTAAAGGGCGGGAACCCGAATGTTCCCGCGATTGAAACGAATTGGTTGCGGTGTCTTATTTTTTTGTTTAAGAATTTTCACTTTTTTGTTGTTTTTCATATTGAACATATTTTGTGATAACTTCGTCAGTCGTTAAAGGGCGACCTTCAATCTTGGTCATATACTCAGAAATCTCACTTGCTTTATCTCGAAGTTTATTGCCTCCCATGCTGCCAATGAAGTCACGCATAAGTTCGCCCTCACTTGGCACTAAAACCATACAGTCAAGAAGTGTCATGTAATCGTTAATCCTTTGTTCATTTTGGATATATTCCAAAATTTCAAACGAGTGTTCTGCACCAGCTGTATGTGCTGCTTTAACAAAAGCATAAAGCTGAAGCGGTTTCAAAGCCCAGACGTCGCGATTTTCACCTGCTCTAGTTTTGACATAGTATGGGCATACGGGCGCAGATATGCCTTTCACTAGCCTTGCGTAAGCGCGACGTTCATCTTGCTCAGCATCAATTTCTTGTTGTGGCTTTTTATAAATAGTATAATCCATATTTTTTTCCTCCTTTGGATTGATTTCAACCTTAGTATATCGCGGGGGGGGGAGTTGTCAAGCTTTTTTTTCGAAAATAAAAAAGAAAAAGTAAAAAATAATAAAGAAAAATATGCAAAGTCGAAAATTATAGGACTTTGTACTCAGAATGGCAATTAAAGGTTTAGAGCTTGAGATTTCTCGGCTATGTGCCCTCGCTGTCATTTCGACAATATAATGGCTTATGCAAATGCTTCAGCATTTGTGGGAAGAGGAGCAACCAAGCGTCAGGCAAATTTTGCTTTTGCAAAGTGAGTATCAGCGCTGGTTGTGACGACGTCTCGAGGGCGCTATGCTCGAAATGACAAAATGGTCAAGATTTTTCCACACGCGTCAGAATAATAAAAAAAAGAAGAGGCTAAGCCTCTTCAAACTGGCTGTTGTAAAGGTCTGCGTAGAATCCGCCTTTGGTGAGCAATTCTTTATGTGTGCCTTGTTCAATGATGTCACCGTTGTTCATAACAAGTATGAGGTCGGCATTTTTAATTGTTGAAAGTCTGTGAGCAATCACAAATGATGTGCGTCCTTTTGTCAGTTTATCCATTGCTTTTTGGATAAGCACTTCGGTGCGAGTGTCGACTGAGCTTGTGGCTTCATCTAGTATAAGCATGGGGCTATTTTGAATCATTGCACGTGCGATAGTCATAAGTTGGCGTTGCCCAGCGGAGATGGAGGTGTTATCATCTAGGATTGAGTTATAACCATGTGGCAGGCTTTTGATAAAGTGGTCAATTCCGCATGCTTTGCAAGCGGTTTTGATTTCTTCATCAGTGACATCTTGTTTACTATATACAATATTTTCTCGCACTGAACCTTCAAAGAGCCAGGTGTCTTGCAGAACCATTGAGAATAAGTCATGAACTTGTTCACGTGTCAGTTGCGAGCATGGCGTACCGTCGATTAATATTTCGCCGTCATCCACTTCATAAAATCGCATAAGAAGATTTACCAGCGTTGTTTTTCCTGCACCAGTCGGTCCTACAATTGCCACTTTTTGCCCAGCTTTAACCTTGGCAGAGAAGTCGTTGATAATTGTTTTGTCAGGATTATATCCAAACTTGACATGCTTAAATTCTACATTGCCTTTGACATCATCAAGCGTTTGATGTTTGTCACTTTCGTCTATTAGTTCGGTTTGTTCAAGGAGCTCAAATACTCGCTCGCTTGCTGCAGCGGTAGACTGCAAGTTGTTAAACACTTGTGCAAGCTGTGCAAGAGGTTGAGTAAAAAATCTTACGTAAAGCATGAAAGCGACAATGACACCAAAGGAGATATATCCGCTCATAGTAAGCACAGCGCCCACAACGCAAACTGCCACATAGCCAAAATCGCCGATGAAGTTCATGATAGGCATCATAAGCCCTGAAAAGAATTGTGATTTCCATCCACTGACATAAAGTTTATCATTTATCTCTTTAAATTTTTCTTTGGCTTCACGCTTTCCATTGTATACATTGAGAATATCATGACCCGAATACATTTCTTCAATATGTCCGTTAAGTCTGCCAAGTTCTTTTTGCTGAGCAATGAAGTGCTTTTGTGAGAATTTCATTATTACGACGATAAGTGCAAAACCAATTAAACTTGCGCCAATTGCGGTGAGTGCCATAATCCAGTTAGTTACAAACATCATAATTATGCAACCGATTAAAAGAGTTAGACTGCTTACAAGAGTTGTAATGCTATTGCTTAGCGTCTGACCAATAGTGTCGACGTCGTTTGTGACACGGCTTAACACATCACCATAAGGAGTTGCATCAAGATATTTAAGAGGAAGTTTGTTGATTTTCTTTGAAATATCTTTACGCATCCTTTTTGAAACTTTTTGTGTTATTGTTGTCATTATGAAGCCTTGAACATAGTTAAGAACGGCTCCCACTACATATATAATCACTAAGAATATGCCAATATTGAATATTGTTTGCATTTCAACTGGCATACCAAGATTAGTCCATATACCTTGATTTAAATCAAATATAGGAAGTGCCTTTGTAATAGTATCTGTAAGCTCGGAAAGTTTGTTTGGCCCTAAAAGTGTCAAAACGGTGCTTGCCGCAGCAAATAAAACTGCGATTATAATTGCTAAAATGTGCTTTTTACAATATTTAATAAGTTTGCCTATGGAGGCTTTGAAATTTTTAGGTTTTTCTACGGCAGGTCCGCCATGTGGCCCGCGAGGGGCATGATTATTTCCGCTCATTTTAGTTCCTCCTTAGATAATTGTGAAAGTGCAATCTGTTTGTAGACAGGACATTTAGACATAAGCTCGTCATGAGTGCCCATGCCAACCATATTTCCTTCGTCGAGGACAATTATTTTATCAGCATCTTTAATTGTTCCAATGCGCTGTGCTACAATCAGACGAGTGGAGTCTTTTAAATGTTTATCCAGTGCTTTACGTAATTTTTTATCAGTTTTGTAATCAAGGGCAGAAAAGCTGTCATCAAAGATAAATATCTCGGGTTTGCGAGCAATTGCTCGAGCAATAGATAATCTTTGTTTTTGTCCTCCAGAAACATTTGTTCCGCTTTGCGTAATAGGTGCTGCAAATCCCAACTCCTGTTTATCTACAAAGTCTTTTGCTTGAGCAATTTTAACGGCTCGTGCTAGTTCCTCTTCGCTAGGCTTTCCGTCAATATCGTCACCAAAGGATAGGTTGCTTGCTATGGTACCGCTGAAAAGAAAAGCCTTTTGGGAGATGTATCCTAGTTTATTGTGTAAGTGGTCGAGTTTGTAATCTCGCACATCCACACCGTCAATAAGCACTTGCCCTTCTGTAACATCATAGAATCTTGGGATGAGGTCTATCAGTGTGCTTTTACCACTTCCAGTCGAACCGATAAATGCCACTGTTTCACCTTTTCGTGCTGTGAAATTGATATTTTTTAAGACATATTCATCTGCGTCTGGATACTTAAAACTTACATTTTTAAATATAATCTCGCCTTGTCCGTCAGTTGGATATGCTAATCCGCCGTCATTTATCGATGAGGTTGTGTTAAGCACTTCATTTATACGTCTTGCAGATACTGTAGCACGAGGCAGCATAATGAAAATCATGGTAAGCATTACAAAGGACATTACGACAAGCATAGCATAGGAGGAGAACACAACCATATCGCTAAACATAGTCAATCTTTGCATGTCTTGTGAGCCATTTATTATGCTTGCACCAATCCAGTATATGGCAAGTGAAAGCCCGCTCATAGCAAGTGTCATTACAGGACCAAGCATGCTCATCATTCGTCCAGCAAATAAGTTTGCTTTGGTCAAATCTGCATTTGCATTTTCGAACTTATTTTCTTCGAAGTTCTCAGCGTTGTACGCTCTTACCACGCGTACGCCTTTCAAGTTTTCGCGAGTAACTCGGTTTAAGTTGTCGGTTAAAGTTTGCATTTTCTTAAACTTAGGCATAACAATGCAAATAAGTAAAATAATGACGCTCATAACAAGCAGTACTGCGGCGGCGGTTGCCACAGACCATTGCCAGCTTTTGCCTAAAATCTTAAGAATTGCCCACACAGCCATAATAGGTGCCTTTATAATCACTTGAAGTCCCATAGCGACAAAACGTTGAAGCTGTGTCACATCATTTGTGGAGCGAGTTATGAGGCTTGCCGTGGAAAACTTTTTCATTTCGTTTTTAGAAAATCCGATTACTTTGTCAAAAACTTGCGCACGGGTGCGTCTTGCAAAACTAGAAGATACTTGTGCCGCAAAAAATCCAACAATGACAGAGCATACTGCACTTGCCAGTGCACAAGCAAGCATGTATCCGCCGTTAATCCAAATATCTTTCATAGCACTGCCTTCCGTTTCCACAAGCATGGTGATAGCACTCATATATTCAGGAGTTTTAAGTTCCAGCCATACTTGCAAAACAATAAGCCCAATGCTAATTGCAAACATAAGCCATTCTTTTACTTTAAAATTTTTAAATAATAGTTTAAACATTGTCATCCTCCAATAAGTTTCGTTGAATCTTTTTTGCTACATTTACAAAGGTTTGAATTTCCTCTTTGGTAATATTTTTGCATACCTTTGCTTTGAGTTTTTGATAATTTGAGTGAAATTCTTCCTTAATTTCAATAGCTTTTTTCGTTAAGACGATTTTTTTTAATCTTTTATCATTTTCGTCGTCTTCGCGAGTAATAAGTTTTTCAATTTCCATTTTGCGCAATATTTCAGTTGCAGTTGATGCTCGAACTTCAAACTGTTTTTCTATGTCACGCTGATAGGTATTTTTGTTTTGAGCGTTATTATGACAAATAAATAAAATAATAGCAAATTGCATTTTTGTGGGCATTGCTTTTCTTTTATATTTTTCAAATTCGCGATTAAGAATAAGGTGAATTTTACGTATTTCAAATCCTATCTCATCATCCATGAAATTAATAGGTCCATTCATTATAGCTCCTTTTAATAGTTAGCGTCCTAAGTATTATATGCAAGCAAGCGTATGTTGTCAACTAAATGAAATAAGAAATTTGAAATTTTTTGTCATATAAGAATATCATAATTATTCGCTAATAAAATACCAATGTAAAAGGAGAAGATTGTATGAACGAATTCGTAAACACTATGGACAATTTGCCAAAGCTTGTAAAAGTGCTGCTTGCAATTCCTATGCTTGACATCGTATGGGTTGTGTATCGACTTGTTAAAAGTATAAGCAAAAAGAATGTCCTCGGCATCGTGCTTGCTGCGCTGCTGCTTGTAATAGGGATTCCATTTTTGTGGCTTATTGACATGATTACAATTATTGCAAGCAATAAAGTGTTGTGGCTTGATTAAAAAAACGGCGTGAGCCGTTTTTTATTACTTTTTCACTTTTTTAAACTTGCCAAACTCATCTTCAATTTTAGATAGCCCTATTAAATAGTCGACAGTGCAAGAAAAATAGAGCGACAGTTTAATTACAACTCT
>CAOQRA010000033.1 GCA_948512295.1 uncultured Eubacteriales bacterium | reverse complement strand
ATCAATATCTTGCTTTTTTATAGTAGGAAACTCATATTTTCCGCTTGCCTGCCCCTGATATAAAAATTCATTTCGCACTAACTTTTGTTTATTTTTTTGTTTTTGAATTTCATACTCAGTTAAAACTTTTGTCATAGTTCTTCTCCTTAATTAAAATTTATATAGTCTGGACTTAAATTTTCAGGTATTCTTATTGCCGAGTTATTTATCCAAATCCAGTTATGGTCATGAGGAAATTCATGATTATGGTGGGAATCTTGATGCCAAAAATCTCTATTCCTTACAACTTTTCCATTTTTATCAAACCATCGACTTTGAATTTTTACACCATTTACATACAAATCATACCGTGAATTTGGTTTTGCTCCACTGGTTGGCAAATCCCCCGACCTACCATCAACTTTTACTAACGTCCTATTTGGTACTCCACCTGCTCCCATTATATCACCTCTTTATATTTTTAAAAACAAAATTTACAAATTTCTATTTTGTTTCATGCACAAAGTTTAAGGCTATAAATTGCGAATTACAAGAAAAGGTGCTAAAAATATATAAAAAATAACGGACAAATCCGTTATTTTTTAATGTTTCGTGTTATTTTGAATTTTTCAAATATCTCTCATATTTTGGGTAGCAAGTTGTGCCGAGTTTTTTTGATAGTTCTTCCAAAGTTTTTTTTGTGTCTTTATCAAGGCTCTTAGGCACTTCCGCTTTGATTGTCACAAGAAGGTCGCCGTAAGACTCGCGCTGCAATATCTTCATACCTTTATTTTTTAATCTCATGATAGTTCCAGACGCGGTAAGCTCTGGAATAGTCAAACTGAAATTTCCTTTAAGCGTTGGAATATCTACTTTGCCTCCTAAAAGCGTGGTTGTAAACGGCACATAGAGGTCAAGATAAAGGTCATTTCCTTTGCGTTTCAAAAGTTTGTGTTCTGCCACATTGATTTGAATATATAGGTCGCCATTGACGCCGCTACGCGATGGAGCATTCCCCTCGCCCGGCATACGTAGTGACTGACCATTGTCAATGCCCGCTGGCACTTTGACTTTAACTTGTTTGTTTACGCGCACATTGCCTTTGCCGTTACACTGAGTACATTTTTCTTTAATTATTTTACCCGTACCATTGCAGCGCTCACAAATCCCCTCGCGGATAGTAGTGCCAAACATAGTGTTTTGCTGATAGCGCACACGCCCACTTCCACGGCACTCTGAGCAGGTTGAAAACTCTTTGCCATTTTTGGCGCCCGTGCCACTGCAAGCAGAGCATTTGTCAACTTTGCCTATTGTGATTGTCTTTTCGCAGCCAAATGCAGCCTCTTCAAAGGATAAATTCATGGATACCTGCAAATCTTGCCCGCGTTCTTGACCGCGAGATGAACGCTCGCCACCAAACGCTGAAAATATATCCGAGAATATATCCGAAAAACCTCCGCCGCCGCCAAAAAAGTCACCAAAGCCACCCGCTCCACCAGCACCGCCAAACTGAGGACCGTCAGCTGAGCCATATTGGTCATAGTTTGCACGCTTTTTAGCATCGCCCAAAACTTCATACGCCTCATTGATTTCTTTAAACTTTTCCGCCGCTTCTGGCGTTTTATTTAAATCGGGGTGATATTTTTTTGCTTGGCGACGATACGCGGACTTAATTTCGTCCTCGCTCGCGCCCTTATCCACTCCTAAAATTGAATAATAATCTTTAGCCATTTATTTTCCCTTTTTAATAATTGAATTTTTGCCAAAAGTACGCTCACAAGTTTTTATAAATTGCAATTTACTTATGCTTGGACTATTGTTAGCACTACCTATGCAGTCCATAATGAAATGTGGCTGAAAGCCATGATCAAAAAACTGAAAGCCTATCGCAAGCACACATGCGTCATAATCGGTGCCACAAATGTAAATTTCGTCTTTATCTGAAACAAATTCTTTTTTGCCCACCTTAAATTTATTGCCAGCAAACATACGGTCTTTTAATCCGTATGTTTCCTTTTCGATAATCTTTGTTTTGTCAGGGATATTAATTGCAAATTCGCTTAACTTGCTTCTTTGCATTTTGATCCACTGCAAATGCTCTACATATTGGCTTGATGGGTGGTTGATGAATTTAGTTGCAAAAATTTCATCAAACTCCCCCTCCCGATTTTCGAGCAACTCACCAATATTATTTATCAAAAACTTGTTATTGTAGTTGATAAAGCCTTTTTGCATATCAACTATCATCAAAATTTTCATTATTCTTTGTTTTCCTCTGAATTTGCAAAATAAATTTCGCTTTCAAACCACTGCTCTTGGAAGTGTGTCATTTCGCGAATTTGAGTTTCATCGAAATTTTTCTCACGAGAAGTGACAACAAGTTTGTCGTCATTGTCATTCGTTCTATGAATAATTGCCCGCACAACGCCCTTGAATTTTTTAAGAGGTTTCTCTTCGCCTAAAACATAGGCGTCAAGTTCTTCCCCATCACCTGAAACAGTGTTTGGAATATATCCATAGTTCACTGGATAAACAAAGCCATGTTTTGGGTGAAGCGAGCCGAGTGGTCTATCCATGACCACTTCGACTTCTTTCCCTAAATAATCTTTTGAATTTGTCATAACTCTCCTATTTATTATCGTCGACGTCAATTACAGTATCATCGCCGCCATTGTTTCCGCCATTTGTATCCGCGCCATTAGAAGCAGTGCCTGCACTGGCAGATTGATACATCTTAGTGAAAACTTCGTTTGAAACATTTGTAAGTTCTTCCAAGCCTTTCTTAACCACTTCCACATCAGTTGACTCGAAATCTTTCTTAGCCTTTTCTACAGCCTCTTCAAGTTTTTTCTTGTCGTCAGCAGAAAGTTTATCGCCATTGTCTTTAAGCATTTTTTCGATTGAGTATACCATATTGTCAGCTTGGTTTTTGGTTTCTACAAACTCCTTGCGTTTCTTGTCCTCTTCGGCGTGTTCTTCAGCCTCTTTGATGGCTTTTTCAATATCTTCATCTTTAAGGTTAGAAGAAGCTGTGATTGTGATTTTTTGTTCTTTATTTGTACCAAGGTCTTTAGCAGAAACGTTTACAATTCCGTTAGCATCGATATCGAAGGTAACTTCGATTTGAGGAACTCCGCGTGGTGCTGGTGGAATATCAGTAAGTTGGAATCTTCCAAGAGTCTTGTTTTGAGCCGCAAATTCGCGCTCACCTTGCAGAACATGAATGTCCACGCCAGGTTGATTGTCAACCGCAGTAGAGAAAACTTGTGATTTTTTAGTAGGAATAGTAGTGTTTCTTTCAATAAGTTTTGTAAACACACCGCCTAATGTTTCAATTCCAAGAGAAAGAGGTGTTACGTCAAGAAGAAGCACATCTTTCACCTCGCCGCCGAGTACGCCCGCTTGAATTGCAGCGCCAACCGCAACGCATTCGTCTGGGTTGATGCCTTTGTATGGCTCTTTGCCGATGAACGACTTAACGGCATCTTGAACCGCTGGGATACGAGTAGAGCCGCCAACAAGAACGACCTTGTTTACTTGGTCTTTAGTTAAATTCGCGTCTTTCAAGGCTCTAACTGTGCAGTCAATGGTTTCTTTAACAAGATCCTCTGTGATTGAATCAAACTTAGCACGAGTAAGTTCATAATCCATATGTTTAGGTCCAGTTGCGTCCGCTGAAATGAATGGAAGATTGATGGAAGTTTTAGGAGTAGCAGAGAGGTCAATTTTGGCTTTTTCTGCCGCTTCTTTAAGTCTTTGCATTGCAAGTCTGTCTTGTGATAAGTCGATATTGTTTGTCTTTTTAAATTCTTCTACAAGTAGGTCAATAATGCGGTTATCAAAATCGTCACCACCAAGGCGAGTGTTACCATTGGTGGAAAGTACTTCAAACACTCCATCTCCGATTTCAAGAATGGAAACGTCGAAAGTGCCACCACCAAGGTCGTAAACCAAAATCTTTTGATTGGAATTTTCGCCTTTATCAAGTCCATAAGCAAGAGCAGCTGCAGTTGGCTCATTGATAATACGCAGTACTTCAAGTCCTGCAATCTTACCAGCGTCCTTGGTTGCTTGACGCTGACTATCATTAAAGTAAGCAGGAACGGTGATAACCGCTTGAGTTACAGTGCCACCAAGATAGCTTTCTGCATCCGCTTTTAATTTAGACAAAATCATAGCAGAAACCTCTTGTGGAGAGTATTCTTTGCCATTTAGTGTCACTTTGTAGTTAGTGCCCATTTCCCTTTTGATAGATTGAACTGTATTGTCTGCATTGACAATAGCTTGACGCTTTGCCACTTTGCCGACAAGACGCTCCCCCTCTTTGGTGTAAGCGACGACTGACGGAGTAGTTCTATCTCCCTCAACGTTTGCAATGACAGTTGGCTTGCCGCCTTCCATAACTGCCACGCAAGAATTTGTTGTTCCTAAGTCAATACCAATAATTTTACTCATAATTTTAATCCTCCTTTTTGTTGACTATGACTTTTGCATATTTTATAACTTTGCCGTTCATTGTATATCCCGCTTGATATTCATCAAGGATGATATTGTTATCTTGTTCTTCATCACGCATAACGGCGATTGCGTTGTGAAGATGTACATCATACGGATTTCCGATAGTTTGCATTTTCTCGACACCAAGTTCTTGCAACGCGGAAAGAATTTTATTTTCAATCATATTTACGCCTTCAAGTACTTTTTCATCGGTTATCAGCCTTTTAGCCTCTTTAAATGTGTCAAGGCAAGGCAAAAACGCATCTAGAACCGACATCTGTCCAACTTGCCGCGCTTGCGCTCGCTCCTCAATCGAGCGTCTGCGATAGTTGTCAAAGTCCGCTTGAACTCGCTTTGCAATAAGTAGATAATCTTCTTTATCCTCATTTTGCTCGCTCTGACACTCGCATGAATGCTCACTTGCGCATTTTTCGCTATTGTCGCAATTCTCCTCGCCGCAAGTACATTCGTCGCAGCATTTGTTCTCATCAGTGCAATGACAATCGTCGCCGCATGTGCAAGTTTCATGACATTTACATTCTTTCTCTTTTTCCATTTTATCCATCTCCTTTTAACGAGTTAAGCTCATCTATAACAACTTTAAGCGCGGACGCTATGCCAAGATAGTCCATACGCTGCGGACCAATCACTCCAATAGATGCAAGTTGTCGCCCATCCACGAGAATGGGCGCTTTGACCACTGAGCAGTCTTTGCCCTCTTCCTCTGCAATGTCCACCTCTATTTCACCTTTGCCGCGTAACTCAAGCGATTTTTCAAGCTTCTCTTTATCGTCAAGAATTTGAAGAACTTTCTTGGCCTCTTCTACGCTTTTACCGTTTTCTAAAAGCTTAACACTTCCCGTTCGCTCCACGTTTAAAAGTTTTTGATTATTCAATTTTTTCAAGCCAGTGATAAGCGAACCCACAACCTTTGAAAATGCCTCGATTTCGCCTTTCATACCCTCTTCAAGTTCGGTCATGTTTTCAAGCATGAATGAAATTGTCGTGCCTTTAAAATTTTTTGTGAGATAGTTTGACGCATCTTGACATTCAGTAAGCGTCGCATTAACTGGTAATGTTTCGTTGATATATCCTGCATTTGTGCCAATCAGCACCATTACCGAACTATCTAAAAGTGGAATTATCCTAAATTCAGTTAAAATAAGGTTTTCAATGCCGTTTAACATTATAAATGTAGGATAGTTTGTCGCCCGACTGACAACTTTGGCAATGCCAGAAATGATTTCGTTAAGACTTGTCGTGCGCGAAGAAATAAGGTTTTTGACCTCGTCAAGCTCGCTATCGCTCGCTTCCACACCACCTAATAACGCTTCGACATAATATCGATAACCTTGCGCCGTCGGCACGCGCCCGCCCGAGGTGTGAAGTTGCCTTAAATACCCCATGGCCTCAAGCGTGTTCAGTTCGTTGCGCAATGTGGCTGTAGAACAAGTTAAGCCTTTATATTTAATGCCTCCACTTGTAATAGGCGAACTATCTTTAATATATTCTTCTACCGCCATGCAAAGTATTTGCTTTTTACGCTCACTAAGTTCCATTTTGCTCCTTAACTTGAGATTTCTCCATTTGACGACCGCTTGTCACCTCGACCGACGTTCCCCAAAATATCTCGACTTCGTGCCCGCTTGTCACCTCGACCATCGCGGAGAGGTCTTGGGCACTTCGCTCGAAATGACAGAAGTAAACCATTTTATCAAGACGAAGAAAGCTCTTTTATCTCACCTATTTTCGACTTTTGTTAGCACTCTAATTAATCAAGTGCTAGCACTATTATATGCAACTTTCAAAAAATAGTCAACCAAAAATGCCACTTTTTTAAAAATTTTTTAATTTTTTTTGTAGAAAGCGGACAAATAAGTTTTGACATTCACCTCATTATATCGTCATTCTGAGGCTTTCAGAAGAATCTTTTAGATTAAGTCAGTGCTCAAAGTAATCAAAAAAGGTCCTTCGACTGCGTGCGATGCACTTCGCTCAGGATGACATACATACGGTTTTATTATTCACTCCTTATTTGTCATTCTGAAACGCAGCTGAAGAATCTTTTTGTTTAAACTTTTTTATTTTTTCTTTTTGCAATTATGCCATATTCGTCTTCAATTTTAGATAGAACTATTAAATAGTCGACAGTGCAAGAAAAATAGAGCGACAGTTTAATTACAACTCTAATAGACGGCAAGTATCTTTCGTTTAAAATTCCACGAATTAGATGTATATGTACATCGGCTTCTTTGGAAAGTTTCTTTTCATCTACTCCATACTTTTCCATTAAAGTCTTTAGTCTTTGTGCGAGTATTTCCATGTTTTCCTCCTTTTACTTACATACAATTTAACAAATTCATAATAATAATGTCGTGAATGTATGCACATATTTTTAATCTTGTGATATGATTAACAATTTTATAGCATAAGAAAATGCTTAAATATATGTGTCACATTAGTGATTTTAAAAATTAGCATTAAAAAATCCACCTAATTGGTGGAATTTTTTATTTCCTTTCTTAATATATCTCCTATTTCAAAAGGCAAATCAGTTTTCAGCCTTACTCGCTGCTGCACGCCTTTAATATCTGTGATGGGCTCGCCGTTTTCATCGGTCATATTTTGCATTTTAATTTTTTTATTAAATATAGTTTTATTCGGTGACAAAATTTCAAGTTCGTCCCCCTCGCAAAAGCGGTTACGCTGCTCTAAGGTGACGCCGCCGTCAAACTTATCTACGACCACTGCCATAAACTCGTGGGTCTGCACTGGCATTGAGGTTTCTAAAAATTCTTTATCGTCAGCATTGAAATAAAAACCTGTTGTATATCTGCGATGACTTGCTTTTTCAAGCTCAGCAGAAAGTTCCTTGCTCGCTTTATAATTTTTGCTGTCGAGCGCTTGGCGATAAGCATTGACAACAGTCGCGACATAATATGCGGATTTCATTCTTCCCTCGATTTTTATGCTGCAAATTCCGGCGTCTTCCATTTCTTTGAGGTGAGAAAGCATATTCATGTCTTTAGAGTTTAAAATATAGGTGCCTCGCTCATCCTCTTCAATAGGATATTCTTCCGTCTTATTAACTTCGCGTATTGCATATTGCCAGCGGCACGCTTGCACGCACGCTCCGTGATTTGACGGACGTCCTGTCATATAGTTAGACAAAAGGCATCGCCCAGAGTAGGAAATACACATAGCGCCATGGCAAAAAGCTTCAAGTTCTACAGAATTCCCCAATTTATCATGCAACGCCTTGATTTGCTTTAAGTTAAGCTCTCGCGCAAGCACAATTCGAGTTGCGCCCATATCCGCGAAAACCTTAGCTGCATGATAATTATTGACATTTGCTTGAGTGGACACATGCACATCTAAAGTGGGTGCATGTTTTCTAACAAAGCTTACAACGCCAAGGTCGCTGACGATAACACCGTCAACCTCAGCGGAAGTTAAAAGTTCAAGATAGTCCTCGAGGCCCTCAAAGTCTTCATCGTTTGCCACGATATTCAGCGTGATATACCCTTTTTTGCCTCGCGCGTGCAAATATTTCATCGCCTCGACAATTTCCTCATCGTTAAAATTGCCCGCAAAGGCACGCAAGCCAAAGCGCTTGCCGCTGAAATAGACGGCATCTGCACCAAAATGCACAGCAGTAATTAGTTTTTCAAAGTTGCCCGCTGGCGCTAATAATTCCATTGTTTTTCTCCTTTTGTTTTTTACTGAGTTTTATCCAATTGATAAGTCCATACACATTAATGCAAATATATGTCACAAATGCAACAATAATTGGCACAAAGTTGGTTCCGCTCGGCTCTTCCAGCAAAATTGGCAATAGCCACATTGTTATTACTAATAAATTTGAAATAAGAAAACATATATAGTTTGCAAAATTGCCTCGTGCAAGCAAATAATTCGCTAAAATGCATAAGCCAAAATTTATTGTACTTAAAATCAAGTATTTTGTATTAAAGGCTTGCAACATAAAATACGTTCCCACGCAAATAGCCGCTACCACCAAAAAACATAAACACCACTCGAGAGGCTTTATCTTTTTCATAACAACTTTATCGTCATTATGTTTGTTTTTTTTCATTAGCCCTTTAATGATTGCATAGATGATAAGCGGTATACCTATAAAAAGATTTATAATAGCCTCGCCATAAAGCCCATTTAAATAGGATTGAATTGTGTATAAAAGATAAGAAACTAAAACCATAAAATACGCAAAGAAGAAGCCTTTTGACATTAGAAATAATGATAAGATTCCAACTATTGAATATACAGTGGAAAGCGCATCCGCTTTGAAGACAATAGAAACGACCGTCGCTGCAATTAGTGCTACTGGAAGAAAAATATAGTCAAATATGTTAAATTTGCTTAAAAATTGTTTAAATTTTGTCATTACAACTCCACATTAGGTTTGCCTGTTAAGTCAAGGTCGGCAAGTCCCAATCCATTTTTCATCATATAGTAAGCTGCTGACGCTATCATTGCCGCATTGTCTGTACAAAACTGAAGTACTGGTGCAAAAAACTCTATTGCATTTTCCTCGCACTTTGCTTTTAATTTTTCTTTTAATCTACTATTTGCGCCCACACCACCAGCAACTACAAGTTTGTTTTGCCCCACATATCGACATGCACGAATAGCTTTGTCGGAAAGTTCATCTGTCACATGCTCTTGAAAACTGCACGCGATGTCCGCTTTGCTTAGGCTGTCGCCCTTTTGCTCATGGTTATGGACAAAATTAACAACTGCTGTTTTAATTCCACTAAAAGAAAAATTAAACGTGTCTTTCAAACTATTTGAAATAGTAAAGTTGTAAACATTTTTCCCCTCTTTTGAAAGTTTATCAATCTCAGGGCCTCCAGGATAAGGAAGTTCAAGCACTCTTGCGACTTTATCAAAAGCCTCGCCAACGGCATCGTCGACAGTCGTACCAAGTAGTTTAAAATCTTCATATTCCTTTATCTCAAGAATAGCGGTATGACCACCGCTGACCATAAGGCAAACAAAAGGAGGCTTTAATTGAAGATGTGAGATATAGTTTGCCGCGATATGTCCATGCACGTGGTTGACTGCAATAAGTGGAATATCAAGTTGATAGGCAAGAGCTTTTGCGAAGTTAACTCCGACAAGCAGCGCCCCCACAAGCCCAGCGCCATAGGTGACTGCCACGGCGTCAATTTGCTCTTTTGTAATTTTTGCCTTATCTAATGCCTCGTCGAAAATATTTGAAATCGCCATGATATGATTGCGTGAGGCCACCTCTGGCACAACGCCACCAAAACGTCTGTGAATTTCTATTTGAGAGGCAATGATATTGGATAAAACCTCGCGACCATTCTTGACAATGGCTACACTCGTTTCATCACAAGAGCTTTCAACCGACAAAATAATGACATCTTTTTGATGTCTTAACTTTTCAAACTTTTCTTTCATTCGCTGAAAATAATTCATAAAAACCTCATGTAAAAAATGACTTGTCCGCGCTTACGCAGTCGGCGTCTGTCCCGACTTCTTTAGATAATCATTGATAAACTCTTGAATATTGCCGTTCATCACTCCTTGTATGTCACTGTCCTCATAACCCGTGCGGTGATCCTTAACAAGTGTATACGGACAGAAAACATAACTACGTATTTGACTGCCCCACTCAATTTTTTTAATTTCGCCACGTATAGCTGCAAGTTTTTCCATTTCTTCACTTTCTTGCTTTTCCACGAGTTTTGAGTATAACATGCTCATCGCCGTTTCCTTGTTTTGCACCTGACTTCGCTCTGTTTGACATGCAACTACAATTCCTGTAGGAATGTGAGTAATCCTCACAGCACTATCCGTCTTATTGATGTGCTGTCCGCCCGCACCCGAAGCACGATAGGTGTCAATTCTTAAATCCTTATCTTGAATTTCAATGTCTGGCTTATCTTCAATTTTGGGCATTACTTCCACGCTTGCAAAACTTGTATGTCTACGTGCATTTGAGTCAAATGGCGATATGCGCACAAGTCGATGCACACCTTTTTCCGCTTTTAAATAGCCATAGGCATTAACACCCTCTACTTCAAAAGTAACCGCCTTTAATCCTGCCTCATCGCCCTCCAAAACATCTAATACTTTTAACTTATATCCATTTTTTTGAATATACATATTATACATTCGATACAGCATGTCCGCCCAGTCTTGCGCTTCTGTACCGCCTGCGCCAGCATGAATGGTAATTATCGCATCAAAACTGTCATATTTGCCACTAAGCAATGTGTCAATTTTTGCCTTCTCTATCTCATTGCTCAGCCTAACTATCTCACAGTCAAGTTCTTTTTCAAACTCCGCGTCACTCGTTTCTTCCACCATTTCAATAAGAGCCTTGCAATTATTAATTAAATTTTCTAACATTTTAATTAGTTCAAGCTTACGCTCAACCTCTTTAAGCTGTTTTCCCACCTTTAAAACAAGAGTTTGGTCAGCAAAAAAGTTGGGCTCACTTTGTTTGTTTTTAAGTTCTACAGCTTCCTTTTCTAACTTAGCGTAGTCAAAGACACTCCTTAATAAAATTAAAATCTTCACAGATTGTGTTTAAACGTTCTTTATAATTATCTAAAATCATGATAAATCTCCTAGTTGGTATTTTACCACAAATTCCAACTTTTTACAAACAAATTACACTTTATGCACTTTTATTATGCGCTGGTGCATATTTTAAAATGTAATAGGATAGCTTAAAGCTAATCCCATAAGGAGGAAAAATGTCTTTTTACATCAATAATACCAATCCTAATCGTCCTGGACCAATGACTGGTAATCCACTCAATGGCATCTGTGAAAAAGTTATGATTGAAACTACTAAAGTTTTTGATGCATGCGTATCTCAAACTACGGAAACTGGTATAGTATTACCAGTAACTGGAAACAATCCTGAAAACCCTGCCGAGCCTCTTACCTTTGTGTCCGCACAAAACAGCGTAGGAGAACCTACTGTAGTAACCGACCTCGTAGTAGATAGAATTGAATCAAGTCCAAACTATGCAAATGTTAGCATGACTCTTTCAATTCCTGTAACCGTTACTTATCGCGATGCAAATGGAGTGCTTGGCACAGCTGCTGGCACAATAACTGCAGTTAAACGTGTAATGCTGTTTGTTCCACAACCAGCTCTTACACCTGTAAATATTACAGCTACAGCAGTATTCTCAAGTCAAATTGGCACATACAACGGAAACAATGTGTTTACACTTACTGGCTGTCTGCAAATTATGGTTAAAGTCACTTCCGTTGTAGACTTGTTAATTCCATCATATGGTTATCCAGTAGTTCCACCTTGCCAAGCCGCAACAGAAAGCTCAGTATGCCAAGGCTTGCAAGATCTTCCACTATACCCTACCGCAGCACAGGCTACTCGGATATAAAAAAAATACTAGCACTTAGTCACTAAATTTTGAAACTAGCAGAATAATGAAAGAAAAACATAGGCACAAAACTAAAACAACCTATGTTTTCTTTTTATCCTTACTCTCTCTTAACCAGCAAAAAAACGAATACTTCTGCCGTTGTCACAGGTTGTCGTGAAAATATTTAATCTACAAATCACTAGACACTTGCCTTGACCTTGACAACAAAGAATATTCGTTTATACTAGAGAACAGAGAGGAGAAAACAAAAGGCAAAAGAGCGGTCTGCGTTACGATCTGCCAGCAACCGCTCTTTTGCAAGAAGTTTAGTTAGGCGTGTGCTTGTCTGCTGGAGCGAAGCGACAGCACTTGTATAAGACAAGCACACGCCTAAATGCCAAAGTAGTTTGTAATAGAATGCATTTCATGAAAACTTATTTCATATCTTTTGATATTAAATTTGCATTGATACATTTTTATTTGCAAACCTTTTTTTAATAACTCCTTAATTTGCCTTTGGACTTTATTATCAAAAAGGAAAGTTTTTATTTTGTTTAAGCAAATAAAAACAAGTTGAATGTTATAACTGCTTATCAAATCTTGAAAACTTTCTAATTGTTTTTTAAATCTATTAGAATTTTCGTCTGGGTAAATTTTTCTAAAACTTT
>CAOQRA010000032.1 GCA_948512295.1 uncultured Eubacteriales bacterium | reverse complement strand
AATTCCTAAACTTCGGTGTATGGTTTTAGCCCCGTTGAATCTTCGGCGCATTATCACTCGACCAGTGAGCTATTACGCACTCTTTTAATGAGTGGCTGCTTCTGAGCCAACATCCTGGTTGTCTGTGCAATCTCACATCCTTTTCCACTTAACCATTACTTTGGGACCTTAGTTGTAGATCTCGGCTGTTTCCGTTTTGACGATGGCGCTTATCCGTCACCGTCTGACTCCTTGCGAACAATTATCTGGTATTCGAAGTTTGATAGGATTCGGTAACCCGCGAAGGCCCCTAGTCCATTCAGTGCTCTACCCCCAGTAATCTTTTAGCAAAGGCTAGCCCTAAAGCTATTTCGAGGAGAACCAGCTATATCCCGATTCGATTGGCGTTTCACCTCTAACCACAAGTCATCACCGACTATTTCGACAGGCGTGTGTTCGGTCCTCCGCGAGGTATTACCCTCGTTTCAACCTGCTCATGGTTAGGTCATCGGGTTTCGGGTCTACGATATGCAACTAAATTCGCCCTATTCAGACTCGCTTTCGCTTCGGCTCCGTGCCTTAAGCACTTAACCTTGCTACATACCGTAACTCGCCGGCCCATTCTACAAAAGGTACGAGATCAGCCTAACGCCTCATGGCGCGTCAGCCTTTCTCTGCTTGTAAGCATACAGTTTCAGATTCTATTTCACTCCCCTCCCGGGGTTCTTTTCACCTTTCCCTCACGGTACTATTCGCTATCGGTCACTAGGTCGTATTTAGCCTTACGAGATGGTCCTCGCATCTTCACACGGGGTTTCACGTGACCCGTGCTACTCTGGAATCCTTTAAGCGGTCATCAAGTTTCGGTTACGGGACTATTACCCTGTTTCGTATAATTTTCCAAAAATCTTCACCTACTCTCAAACCTACTATATTAAGGTCCTAAACCCCATGGAAATTTCTTCCCATGGTTTGGGCTCTTGCAGTTTCGCTCGCCACTACTCCCACAATCGTTGTTTTACTTTCTTTTCCTCCGCTTACTTAGTTGTTTCAGTTCAGCGGGTTCCCCTCATAACACTATGTATTCATGTTATGATACCAAGACATAACTCTTGGTGAGTTTCCTCATTCGGACATCTGCGGGTCATAGATTATGTGCATCTTACCGCAGCTTATCGCAGCTTATCACGTCCTTCATCGGCGCCTAGTGCCAAGGCATCCCCTATATGCTCTTTGTAGCTTAATCATATTTCCATATAAATATAGAAATGAATTGGATTATCTTAGCATTTTTGCTTTAAAAAAATCTTTCTTGTTTTAATTTACTCGACGTAAATTGAAATAAGCAAATAATCGTATTACTATTGATAACATGACTTTAAAAAATTTTAATGTCGTTATATTGTAAATTGATATTTGTTTCTCGTTACAACATTCTGTTATAACTAAATTATGTAGTTGTCAAGGTTCTATGCTGACGGGCGCCACAACGTCCTTTCTGTGTGTCAGCATTGATAATATACCACAACGCAAAAATAAATGTCAACACTTTTTCAAAAAAAAATTAAAAAATTTCAACTTTTTTTTGGAAATTTTTAGAAAGGTAGCGAAACATCGCCGAGTGTTCGCGGTTTTGATTTAAAAAGACTGTAAAAAAGCATGTTTTTTAAGATATTTATACAATAAAAAAATTGAGAAAACTAAAAAATTTTCTCAATTTTACTTAAATTGTGCGCCCTAAATCTTTCATCATATCTATCAGTGAACTAAATTTGAGCGTAAATACAATCGCAATTACAATAATGGCTATTATGGAAATTATCGCAAGCCATTTAAAAAAGTTTAAGGTAGTGGCTATAGAGTCTAAACTTTTAGTCCGCGATACTTCAAGTTGTGCTTCGATTTCATCATCGCTATATATTTTATAAAATCTAACACCTATCTCATCCTCTTCTTCGTACGCTACTCCCTTTGGTAAAGGCTTTCCAGCATCTAACAACTTTTGATATTTTTGAATCAAATCCTCGTCAAGAATTTCTTCATCAACGGCACAAACATCATGCGAGCCTTTTATTTCATTATAATTCACTTTTCCCCTCCTCTGCTTTCATATTAGCACGGGGGGGGGAGTTGTCAAGCAAAATTGTATTTTTTCATTCCCCTAATTTAAAAAGATTTCTCCACTTCGCTAACGCTTCGGTCGAAATGACAAAACACTAAAACACAGAATCTCCGTCACCAATTTTAAATTCCCCCTCTTGACAAGAAGCATATTTAATGATATTATTTTCACATGGAATATATAGAAGAAATAAAGGCAGCAAAATCAATAAAAATAATCAAATCGTTCGTGGAGGCGGGTTATGTACCGTCAAGAGGCGGACAAGCTTATACATTTAACGGATTTTATGTTAACAACTTTGAACATGCATTTCTAAATTTAACAAATAGTAAGATAGAGGAAATGTTAAAGGTTAATCGTAGTGCTGGCGATATTTTTAAAAGGATAAATAGAAATGGTATTAATAAAATAAACACCTCGTATGTAGAGCAAAAAATGAATCAACTCGCTGATGAAATAGGGCTTAAAGTGTCCGAAGCAACGGAAGAACCTTTAAAACTTGCCAAAAACCAATGGCGTATTGCGTTATATCTTAATCCGTATCAATGTCACTTTGCACTTCAAGAGAAAAATGGAAGTTGGACCTCAAAAGAAGATTGGGCAGGGCGAATTAAAAGATTAACAGCGCTTCCTAAATACTATCCAGCTACTCTCCATGGCAGAAACCCATTCAAACTTGAAAAATATTACATCATCACAAACCCATATGCGGAGAGCGAATAAAGATTGACGAGAGTATGATATAGAATGAATAAAGAACAAACAATTGTAGCAATTAAAGATATGTTTAAAAAAGGCTATGTCCCAAGCAGATACGATGAACCTTACGCCGCGTCTGGCGGAATGGTGAATTGTTTTGAGCATGCTTGTTTAAACCTCAAAAACAATCAAATTGAAAAACTGAACCTTGACTGGGAAGGAGTTTATGCTTTTGATTTTTTCGCCGCTAGTTATAATGTCGCAGAGAAAACAGCATTACGCCTAAACATAATGGGGCTTATAATGGAGCCAGATAAAGTAAGTCACATTAAACTGTCAAAAAACCAGTGGAGAATTGCACTTTTCTATCAAAACAGTTTTCATTTTTTGCTACAAGAGAAAGATGGTACATGGTCAGCAAAAAAGAATTGGACAACTATTGTTGAACATTTTGAATCTCTCCCTGAAAAGCTCTCTCTTTGTGGGGACACTTATAATCTTCACAGCGTTCACATCATCACCAACCCGTATGCGGAGAGTGAATAATATGGAAAGAGAACAAACACTTGCAATGATAAAATCCTTTGTCATGAAAGGGCTTGTGCCAGTGCGTGGCAAAGAAAAATATGTTTTCAGCGGAATCTTTGTCAACTGCTTTGAGCATGCCTTTTTAAACCTGACAAACAGTCAACTTGACGAAATTGACGCCGGCCCCAAAACCAAAAATATTTTTGGTAACCTCTCAGAGGACGCAAGTTCCGACGCTGGCATTTGTGCAGAATTGCTTGAAAAAAAGATGTACGCCCTTGCCAGCGAAATTGGATTAAAAATTGTAACTGCCGGCATAAAGCCTCTTAAGCCTGCAAAAAATCAATGGCAAATCGCCCTTTATCTTAGCGGCCTTGGCAACTGGCACTTTGTTTTACAAGAGCGCGACGGTACATGGTCGGCAAAAGAGGGCTGGACACAAAAGACATCAAACTTTGACTCGCTCCCCGAGTATTATAATGGGGCAATGGTAAAGGATTATGAAGATGATGACTTTAAATTACCACTATTCATGATACCAAAATTTGAAAAATATTACATCGTCACAAATCCTTACGCCGAGAGTGAATAAAAAAAGATTGACAAGACTTGTCAATCTTTTTTATTTTTGCTATATTGACAAGTAAACGAAATGGTGTTAAAATTAAGCTATGGAATATTTGGAATATTTAAATAGTTTCGACATATTTAAACAAAGACAATTAGACAAAATAAAAGCATTTATCAAAGGTGGGCACGTACCTTCTAGAAAAACACAAGATTATATTAATTCTGGGCGCTATGTCAATTGCTTTGAGCATGCTCTACTAAACCTTACAAATGAACAATTAAAGGAATTAGATGTTGGTGACTCAACGACAAAACTTTTTGGAGGCTTAGCAAACACAGCAAAATTTAACGTTCCCCCTACACCTCAATCAATTGAAAATAATATGCGTGCGCTCATCGAAAAAATAGGGCTTAAAGTTGATGCGTCTGATGGTGCCCCCTTAAAACTCACCAAAAATCAATGGTTAATCGCTCTGTACTTTGCGGACTCAAAATGGCATTTCGTCCTTCAAGAAACAGACGGAACTTGGTCATCAAAAGAGGGCTGGACTTTAAGGGTTAAAAGATTTACAGAGTTAAATAGATTATTTCAAGAAGGAGCATTTGCCACTTATTACAAGTTATTAGAGTTACAAAAACTTTACATCATCACCAATCCTTATGCCGAGAGTGAATAAAAAAAGGTTGAATATAAATATGAATAAAGAGCAAACAATTGCAGAAATTCAAAATATCTTTAAAAAAGGATATGTCCCAAGCAGATATGATGAGCCATACAACAAGTCAGGTGGTATGGTGAATTGTTTTGAGCATGCTTGTTTAAACCTCAAAAACAATCAAATCGAAAAACTGAACCTTGACTGGGAAAGCGTTTATGTCTTTGATCTTTTTACTGCCCGTTATAATGTCGCAGAGAAAACCGCATTGCGCTTAAACAAAATGGGACTTTTAATGCAGCCAGATAAAGCAATGAATTTAAAACTATTAAAAAATCAGTGGAGAATTGCCATTTTCTATGAAAACAGTTTTCATTTTTTACTACAAGAAAAAGATGGCACATGGTCAGCAAAAAAGAATTGGACAACTACTGTTGATCATTTTGAAACCCTTCCTCAAACCCTTTACCTTTTTGGCACATATAATCTTCATAGCGTTCATATTATCACAAACCCATATGCCGAGAGAGAATAAAAGAGATTGACAAGACTTGCCAATCTTTTTTTATTTTTTCTTTCTCTCGGGCAGTTCGTCATACATCGCTTTAAAAAGGTCTGTCAAAAACTCGCGGTCGTCAAGGTCTTCAATCAAAATCATTTCTTTTGCACCTTTGTACGGCGGCTCAAATTTTGCATTCGGCAAAAGTTTTCGTGCTGACTCCACTGGCTTGACTAGAAAACGATTGTCGCAAACATACGCCGTAATTTTGCCGCGATAGTAGATAATCCACTCCCCCATCATCATTCTTGCAGAAACATCTTCCAAATCAGAAAACTGTTCTAATATAAACTCAATAAACTCTTTACTAGTTGACATTTACTTTTCTCCTATCTTTAAAACGTGCAACCTTTCCCTTTAAAAAGGTAATTAGCTTTTCAAGTTCTCCCTCTAACATGCCTTTTTGATCTAAGATAAAACATTGCTGCGAGTTTATAAAGATAAATATATAATCATCTGTCACTTGGACACGATTAAGTTTATTATAAAAAATATTGCTTGTTCCATTCGTTATAGATTCTCCCTCTATAAGGGTTTGCGTCATGATAAACATATAGCCGTCATAAAACTCATAGGTATTTAAAAGTCTTCGCCCGTCAATAACTTTTCTGTTTTTTCTTTGAGTAACTACAAAAATGGTCACTGGGAAAACTACGGCAAAGGCGGCTGCAAAAGAAAACATCCAAATTGCAGTGCTTAATTGATTGATAAGCAGCCAAAGCACGCCTAGCACGACAAAGCAAAGCGGACAAACAATAGATGACAAAATAATCGGCTTAACAAGTGCTGTTTTCATAAGCGCTTTTGTTTCTTTCTCTCCCATAGCACTGACATTTTTAAATAATAATTTTTCTTCCATGTTTTAATCCTTTTGTTTATTATAACATACACAACGCTTAAATTTCAAACAAACCTCGCGAGTTTATGAAATTGTTTAATTTAATAAGTTCCAAAATAAAGATATAACCACACAAACTACTAACAATATTAAAAACAAAACAATTACTTCATCTTTCAGTTTTTCATTAACAGTCTGCTTTTTGCCTCGCCCACATTGTGCATTTCTATAACTTATTAAAATATGACATACTCCAAATACGACTGCAAAAATAATTAGAGGAATGCTAGCTAAAACAATGCCGCTGAAAAGAAAGATTGTTGACGGAATTATGGAAAGCGAGAATGCTTTTAGTTTGCCATCTCTATTCCAGCATAAAATCCAGAAGATGATATACAATGCACACAAAATTCCATTTACAGACAAGTAGATATAGAGCGCATAATCAAACCAAAAATTAAAGTAGGTGTATGGGATATTAAAAATCATTAATACAAAACAAGCAAACCTGCCAATGAGCTCCAAAATGACCACAACCCTATTTTGGTACATATTGACAAAACCATTCTTATGCTTAATGGCATAAATAATATTCGGTATCATAATCACAGCCATAATTGCAAGACCATAATAGTTAAACCAATCCATACTTAATTATAACAATAAATTAAAATATTTTCAAACTATTTTTGTCAACAAAAACTTACAGAATTTTTGATAGAAAGCAAAATGCCATAAAATATTTTTAATTTTTATTTCTTATCTCAAAAACAATCAAAACACAAGAACCTGCTGGCGCAGAACCTTGTTATTCTCCACCATGACTGCTTACGCATTCGTATTTTGCACTTTGCGCAAAATAAAAATCCATGGGTAAACCCCATGGTTTTCTGTAACAATAAAAAAGATTAACAAGACTTGTCAATATTTTTTTCACCATTCAAAAATTGCTTTCTAATCAAAACGCATAAAAGGAAAACAACGAAGGTTATTATCAATGCAATAATCCAATATCCGAAAGCAGTCTTTAACTGAAATATATATTCAGTGTTAGTGCTACCAGAAGTTATACCAATCCAATCACCGCCTGAAACCCTTCCTGTTGTATAAGGTTGATATCCAAGAAGCCAACCAGCAAGCCCCCCTAGAACAAAAGTGATTGTTGTGCTTAATATAACAAACCATCTGCTACTGAAAAACCTTTTCATTTATCTCCCCTCTATAATAAAAAGCCTAAAACTTATTATTAGCAGATAAAGTTTTAGACCTCAACTGGTGGAGAATATCGGGCTCGAACCGATGACCTCCTGCTTGCAAGGCAGGCGCTCTAGCCAAACTGAGCTAATCCCCCAAAATCATTAAGCGTGATTAGATTATCATAATCTAACGCTTTTGTCAACCATTTTTTAGTTTTTTTATAAATATTTTTAAAAAAAGAGAGGATTGACCTCCTCCCTTTTATTTTTTTATTCAGCCTCTGAAGTAGACTCTGCAGTCACTTGATGAGCTTCAAGATAATGAGCAATTGCTTCGTCTTCTGCTTCAGCCACGCTAACTTTACCTTCTAAAGTAATTGAATTTGTTTCAAGTACATTTACAGTACCATCCTCGCCTTTTGCAAGCACTTGATAAGTAACTGTTGTACATTTTGCTTTTTCAGAAAATTTAATCGCGATATTAAACATGACATCATTTAAAGTCGCCGCAGTATCGCTGCCTGGAGTAGAAAAGTTTAAAGTCTTGTTTAATAATTCTTGATTTTCTTTTCCTACAAAACCTTCGCTTGAGATAAAGCAAACACTTTGAACTTTATGTGTTGAAACGTAATCTGCAACTTCTTGGTTAAACTTATCTTGATCGCCTTTTATATGAGTAAATTCTTTAGAGGCAATTGTAACTTGATATACGGCGTTATGTTTAAAACCGTCATCGCCATTAAAGTATAAAACCAAATCTTCGCCCACATAAGAAAAACTTTGAAAACTAATAACATGACCTGGGTTGTTATTAAGAATACAATCTGCCATTTGCTGCACTTGAGTTTCAGACAAATTAACATCATTTACTTCTAATTCATTGAGTTTGCTTTGCGCAAGTTCTGCAGCAGCATCGGCAATGGTCACAGCATTTTGCGCAATAGTGTCAGCAACTACTACAGAGCTTACAACTATTTCCTCATTGCCTTTGTCTTCTACTTTAACGGTATATTGAACTTTAGTTGCATTTTTAGGAGCAACTTGAAAGCTTTCACTATCAATAGTTACTACAATAGGAGCACCTGCACTTGCAAGAAGTACATTATCAATATTGTCTTTAGCTTCAACCACCGCTTGTGTTTGTTGAACAGCGTCCAAGTCTTGTCTAATGGTGCTAAGTGAACCTTTAACATTGTCAGTTTCGCTTTTTGCCTCTTGAGCAATTGCATATGCAGTTTTGTCAGCTTGTGCAGACACAATTACATTGCCTTTTGCTTTTAACCAAGCCTCTTCAAGTTCAGCAGCTGTTTCTGCCTCCTGTACTTCATTATAAACTTCAGTTGCATAATTACTTGCAAGCACAGCATTAGCAATTGCCTTTTCAGCTGACTCACAAGTTGAGTCATAAGTCTCCAAAACGCTTTCTGCAGTCATACCAATAGTGTTATTAGCATCACCTAATGCATTTTCAGTATTGCTTTGATTTACTTGATCTATAATACCAAAAGTTGAACCAGCAATAATTACGGCAGCAGCAGCGGCAGCATACTTTTTCCAATGCTGTTTAAGGTGTCCCATAATTTTCTGATTTGAGGTTGCTCCATTGCTCTCAAGTTCATTGTTTTCAATTGACTGCTGATCCCCTTCTTCTAATTTAACTTTAGCCTCAGCCTTTTCTTTTCTCGCGCTTGCCTTAGTTTTTGCTTTGAGTGCTTTCTCAGTCGCCTTTAATAACTTTATGTTGTCAGGTTCTGCATCGGAAGCTTCCATGGCTGCTTCATAAGCATCCTCGGCTGCTTTATAATTTTCCAATGCTATTTCATATTCTTTTTGAACTTTAGATTTTACTTCCATAGATTCTGCCATAAGTTTCCCTCCTTATATTCATATATATTATAACTCAATATTTTAAATTTGTCAATACCCTAATTAATTGGTTTTTCATCTAAATAAGTGGAGGTTAAATCCGCTAAATGAAACAAGAATACAATTGGGTATCTATAGAACGCGTCAGCTATAGAATAATTGCCGCCCTTAACGCGTGAATCATATTCTCCCATATGCCAGTTGATTGCCATAGCTTCGATGCGTTCTAGTTTCATAAACCCCGAAAGGATATAAACAGATTTTTCGCCATGTCCATAAGGAAGAGTATCCTCATATCTATAATATGGCTTTTGAACCCATTGGTTGTCGACTTTTACATTCTTAACATCTTCGATATAACAATTGACTTTGCAAAGATCGTGGAATAACGCAATAATAGTTGCACTTTCTAATGATATTTTATCCGTCCAGTTTGCTCCATATTCATTTTCTAGCAATTTTATAAAGCGTTTGTAAACTTTTATCGAATGCTCACAAAGTCCTCCTGGATAATTTGAATGTCTGCGAGAACTTGCTGGCGATGTAAAGAAATTGGTACGCTCTAGCCACTCTATAAGCGCTTCCGCACCATCGCGTTCCACATTATCATAAAAAATCTCTAAAAACTCATCTTTCGCTTCCATATTATTTCCTTTTCTATCATTCTAATAAATTTTAATTAAATTATCAAATAAAATAAACACATTTATTAAAAAAAACATAATATGTGAATGAGCCCACAATTCTAACGATATTGTTTTATTACAAAAAGAGGGGGAGCCCCCTCGTACATATTAGCTTCAATGCTAAAACTAATAAAATAATGATACATTATAAACTAATTAAGCAGCAATAATCATTGCTCTATTTTTATCGCATGCAGTAAAATTTCACGCTTTTTACTCTGCGCTTTTTATATGAACGAGATTTCCACAACCATAATTATGTATAGAATTATGTATTACTATAAAGACTTTATTGTAATAATTAAGACTTCAAATTGAAAGTCGATAAAAAGATCAAAGTTATCAAAGCAATATTCTTCAAGCAATATAATTTCAATTTCTTCACTATCAATACCACCTGAAAAGTCTTGCATAACGCTGATAATCAATTCGTTTTCTTTAACAAAAACATTATAGTCGGCATCTATCAAAAATCCATACTCTTCCAGTTTTATAACCACTTCTTTCGCAAAAGCAATATCTAAAGATACTGAGCTGTTAGGGGCTTCAGGTTTGGAAGGTTCTTGTGGAAATATTGGTTTGTCTGGATTTTCTTCTGGCAAATTGGGATTTTCTGGTTGATTATTACCAGGCAATGTTATTTCACTTTGATAATCATTTGCACAGCCAACAAAAGCACACGGCATGAATATTAATAATATCACTAAAAATAAATATTTAAATCGTTTCATTATAATAAACCTCATTAACTACAAGAATTATACGACTTTCGACAAATTTATACAAACGATTTAATGTATTTTTTGATTTTCGACATCTTGCGTCGCTTTACGACCAAAACTGGCTATTGATAAAACTTGTAAAAGCGAGAAAGGCGAATTACTTCTTAGATAACTATTTCCAAAAAAATTAAAATGAACTGATGTTTAAAAAATACGCGGCTATGTCCGCGTAATTTTATTGTGCCTCATCTTCATTTACATAAGTCACATAAGTGCCACTCTCGAGTTTTACATTCCCTGTAAACTTTTCATTTCCGCCAACCCAAACATCGCCGCTAAGTATAACCTCTCCAGAAATTTGAGCGCATCCAGATACTCTTGCAAAATCATAAAACTTAGGCTTACCATATAAGCTAGCTGTTCCGTAAAGTTGCACATCGTCAAAAGCTTGAACCATTCCCCAAAGAGTAACCCCATCACGGGCAACAGCACGATTATGAAGTTCGGCAGCGCAGTTCACTTGCGAGCTCTCATAAGCCATAGCCTCATCATATATCCAGCAAGTGTCATAATGACTTAAGTTGCTTTCACTTTCTACATAACCGCCCTTGTCGCCACTATGTACAAGCACTTTCCCTTTTTCATCAATTATATCCTTTAAAGCAATAATGCGATGAAGTGTATGCTCTCCAACTTTAATTATATCTTCTTTTTTATTTGATAACTTGTATTTTAATGTATCCATAATATGCCTCACTTTGCCTCTAGTATACCACATAATTTTCATTTGTCAATACATAAAAAGCACACTTTATAGTGCGCTTTTTTTATTCTGCTTCGTCATCTGAATATTCTTTTTCAACTGCTTCCACTTGCCGGATTAAATTTTTAAGCGTAGCCTCTCTTGAAAACATTCTACTATTTTCTATCAAATTTTTCCTAAATTTTTCTACTTGCTTTAAAATGTATTCCGAAACCTGTTTAAATTCTTCAAACTCAGTTGGAGGAACATCAAATGTGATATAATAATATCCGTCTTTTTCCCTTATATCGGCATATAAATTCAGCATAGTTCTTATTACAGAAATATTTTTCGCTTTCATACTCGTTGAAAACATGGCGACTGACTGCAATTCTTCTGAAGCGTTTTTTAAAAGATAAAACATAATCCCGCTTTCAAGAGCTGTAGGAACATAAACCTCTCCATTACACAAACATTTAAAAGCATTGTATTTACCCCTCTGACGTTCATAATCAGCTGTATAAATATCGCATAATTTCTCCCATTCATCACGCTGTTCGCTATTTTTTATATTAGAAAATTTTCGCATTTCTTCAAAAAATTCACTTATTGTAACTCTCATAATCGCCTTCCATTTATAGCATTATTATATCATAGAGTGACAGCATTGTCAAGATAAAAAAACTAAAAAAGCCGCTTATTCACAAAAAAGCGCACCCTTGCGAGTGTGCTTTTTTATTCACTTTCGTCTTCAGTTCTTTCATATTCATTATAAAATATTCTTAATGCTTCATCACGCGGCATATATTGTACTTTTTCTAAAATTCTTTTTCCCTTTTCTGATAGACAAGTCCCCATTTCTGTTAAAAATTGCTTGAATGCCTTTGTAGGCTGTTCAATCTCTTTTATCATATTTTTTATAAAAAACTTTTCGACATCTAAATACCCGTCTTTGCCAAATTCTAAAAGGTTTACATTTAAACAATAGTCACCACATCCTAAATAGCAAAAATCCTCATCTCCATTAAGAGTATATCCAAAGTCTTCACAACTATTTTGCGGAAATGACAATCCCACATATCCTATAAATCTAGGATCATACATTACAGGTTCCCCATAAGAACTTGTTAAATGAAATCTTTGCACTTTATCAAATAAGAATTTTGAATTAATAGTATTCTGGTTAATGAGGTTCCCCTGTTTTTCTCTATCTCCTTTAATTTTCAAGTCTTTATCTCGTAACTTCATCATATTGGATACACTAATATACCAGCATGCGAGTAAATAAGATGTGCACTGTCGACTAATACTCATAATCCGCTCCTTCAATAATATAAATTTACCATATAAAGATTGTAGCACACTTTTTTCAAAAGTCAAGAGTAAACCAAAAATAACTAAAAAAAGCGCACTCGCATGAGTGTGCTTTTTTATGCAATCAATAGAACAATACTAAGTTATTGGCAATTGATTCTTGTA
>CAOQRA010000031.1:2159-13014 GCA_948512295.1 uncultured Eubacteriales bacterium | reverse complement strand
GATTCTTCGCAGAACTCAAAATGACAATGTTGAGTATGCCAAACAAACTGAACAAGTATGCGGCTAAGCCTCCCGTAATGACAATGTATGTTTTTGTCATCCTAAGCCGCGAGCGTATGCAAACGAGTCGAAGGATCTTTTCTGGTTTGTCTATTCGCCAACTCTATCTAAAAGATTCCCTCCCCCAAAAAAAACGACAAGTCGCTTTTTGGAACCCCAAGCGCTCAGAATGACACTCTTACAGGTTAATAGCAATATCAACAATATTATTGTACACATTTTTAATTGTTTTAACAATATTTAAAAATATGTTAATAAACATAGAAAATCAAATTTTTAATATTTCAGAAAAAGCTGTGTTTAACTTATAAACAAGGCTCCATTTCAAAAGTGTTTTTTCATCAATAGCTTTGGTCTTAGAGCCTACAATATAATAAATTGTGTATTTATTCCCTTCTATATGTTTCAATGCCTCTCCTAAGGTTGTAGACGCATTAATTACTAACACTTGCGGTTTAGAAAAATCCTTTATTGTCTTTTTATAAATATTTAATTTTTCATACTTACTTTCTCTTTTCCCTTGTAGCATTCCACATAGCATAAAACAAGAAGCAAACATAAAAGATGGGTTAAAATTGATAAAACATGAAGCTATAAATAAACACAAAAATATAGCAGCAAGCGTAAAGTTACAAATAGATATTATTTTTATTGACTTTTTACGAGTAAAAACTTTGCTGCAAAGTCCAACGAATATACGACCACCATCCATGGGATACGCTGGCAATAAATTAAACAATGCAAGCATAAAAGATTGCACAGCGAGATCTAAAGTGTAGCCGTAAGTAACCGGGAAAATCCACCATAAGCTAACCGTTAAAAATGCGATTGCTAAATTGACAATTGGACCTGCGAGCGCTATTTTAACTTCGTCTTGAGAGGAAAAAGTACATTCCCGATAGTTTAAGCTTACGCCATAAGGAGCAAGAAAAAAACTGTCAAGTTTGTAGCCTAATTTTTTGGCCATAAAAAAATGGCCTAGTTCATGAGTTAATATAACGCCTACAAAGGTTAAAAATCCAAGAGGATTTTTGGTTATTACAAACCAAAAAATAACAAGCAAAAAGCTTGGATGAAAAGGCATTTTTTTTAATATCCGCATATTAAAAGCACTCCTAGCACAACAAAAGCGATTGACAAAACTATTGCAATCAATTTAACTATATACCAATGATTATATTTTATTTTTACTTTAACAGGACGATAATTGCGTCCCTCGCTTTTGATTTTGTTTTGCATACATTAAGATATGCAAAAACTAGTTTGTGTATTAAGCCAAATCCACATTTATTTTTTCAATGTTTTCATTTTTTAAAAAATCAGGCAGTTCCTCCGTAAACTCAAGGCCATCAACATTACGAAACAGCGTATCCTCTTGCTCGCTCTCTTCGCTATGAATAAGTTTAATGCGCTCAAGCAGTTCATCATAGTCAGGCAAATCAGAAAGATTTTCAATATTGAAACGTTTTAAAAAGTTGTCCGTAGTGCCAAACATCAGTGGTTTTCCCACTGCGTCCTTTCTGCCTACAACCTCAATCATATTTTGATCAACTAACACTTGTACAGCATAGTCGGAATTTACACGTCGGATATCTTCTATTTCAAGCTTTGTTATAGGTTGCTTGTATGCAATAATCGCAAGCGTTTCAAGTGCCGCACGCGTCAATGATTTCTCACGAATAGGATTGAGCACGTCTGAAATATAGTTTGCATAGCTTGGATTGGATGCAAGCTGCACTTTATTTTTATAGGTTATCACGTGTATTCCTTGATTTCCATTGTATTCTTGTTTCAACTGTTCAATTGCCTTATCAACTTCCTTTTCGCTAACGTCAAGCTTTTCAGCGATAAAAGACTTCTCAATTCCATCACCAGATACAAAAAGCACTGATAAGATTACATCTTTTAAATTGTAAGCGGTATCTATTGTACTCATTCGTTCACCTCATTTGAAATTATGTTTATTTGCTGAAATCTGCCCACCTGCTCAGCACGAATCGTCTGCAACTTAAGAAGTTCCAAAAGTGCAAGAAAGACATTTATCATCTCGCTCTTAGTCATATCTTGAGCAAAAAGCTCTTCAAAAGGAAAGCGTTTATGTCCACGTGCATAGTCGCGAATTGACACCATTTTTTCTGCCACCGTAAAGCGGTCTTTTGCAACAACCTTAGGCTCGTCTTTTATTTTACCTCTTGCTTCTTGCCTTGAAAGCAGTCCCGCAAAGGCGTCCAAAAGTTTATCAAGCACCATGTCTTTGATGATAATCTTGACTTTTTCCGTTTCCTTGCCAGGCACTCTATACATTTTGTTTATATCTTCAATCTCTTTCAAACGCTGTCCTGTCTGTTTGAAGAGTTCATACTCTTTCAAGCGGCGAAGAAGCAGCGCCTCGCTATCCTCTTCCTCTGTTTCCTCTGGCGCGTCAACTGGAAGTAGATGCTTAGATTTAATCTCTAAAAGCGTTGCAGCTACTGTAATAAATTCGCTAGCCCTATCCATATCGATTGACTCAAGGTCTTTCATATATTCAAGATACTGCTCAGTAATGTCGGCAAGTTTAACACTCATAATGTCCAGTTTAGCGTCTTTTATGAGGTGCAAAAGAAGATCGAGAGGCCCCTCGAAGTTTTCCAGCTTAAATCTGTATTTATCGTCAATAAAACTAAGTTGTTCAGTTGTCTCTTCCTGTGACATAGCTATATTATACCAAAAAGAGGATAAAAAAAGCAAATAGAATTATAAAAAATTTCAATTTCTTTTATTTAAAAAATCATAAATAAAATTTGTGACTTTTTACTTAATATTATCAAAATCTAAAATCTCCAGCTTGACTTTAATTATATTTTGGCGCAAAGAACAGGATTCGAACCTGCGTAGGCTTTCACCTAACACGCTTTCCAAGCGTGCGCCTTCAACCACTCGGCCATCTTTGCATTTCTGGTGAGGTACCACTCGTTAATTTAATATTTTGTATTGAAACTGCCACAATACAAAATATTAAATTCTACGCCGACAAGTCTTCGACTTGCGACTACCTCGCAGTTCCCCGTCCCAAGCCCCTCCAATCAAAACGTCCTTTCGTTTTTCGCCACAAAAAACTCCAGTCCGATTTTAAATGAAAGTCAACTTAGGTTGAGTATATCACAAACTTTCCTATTTTGCAACTATTTTTATTCCCCTAAACCATATACTTTGCATAACATGTTTTTATAGGAGCAAACATGTGTGGCATAATAGGATACATAGGGAAAAACGTTAAACATCGTCTAATAGACGGACTAGAAAAACTGGAATATCGCGGCTATGATTCCGCGGGGTTGACAATATTACATAACAAAAATTTTTACACAAAAAAAGCAATCGGCGCAGTGGAAAACTTAAAAAACTCGGCACTCGACCTCGAATTTGACGGACTAGGAATTGCTCACACACGCTGGGCAACGCATGGCGGAATCACAATAGAAAACTGCCATCCACATTTCTCGCAAGATGAAAATGTGGCGCTTGTTCATAACGGAATAATTGAAAACTTTGAACAGTTAAAATCCGAGCTTGAAAAACAAGGCGTCAAATTTTATGGTCAAACAGACACCGAAGTGATTGCCAAACTTTTTAGTGTCAAGTTGGATATTGAAAAACTAAAAGATGTGCTTAATAAAATCAAAGGCTCATATGCGCTTGTGATAGCTTGCAAAGAAAACAGTGAAATATACTTTGCTAAAAATAAAAGCCCACTGTATATAGCTACTGGAAAAGAAGGCGTCATGCTGGCAAGTGACCCAAGTGTTTTTATGGGGCATACGGACGAATATATCCCGCTTGAAGATGGCGAGTATGGGAAGATTTCAAAAGAAAGCATAAAAATCTACAACGCGCATGGCGAAATCGGAAAGGTGGCTCAAAAGCTTGAAAATAACTTTATTTCCGCGGAAAAACAAAGCTATCCGCACTTCATGCTTAAGGAAATCAACGAAAGCGGAAAAGTACTTGAAAACATAATTCATCGATATGAAAGCTTAGATTTAAAGCTAGATATAAAAAAATACAGTCGAATATATCTAATCGGCTGCGGAACAGCTTATCATGCGGGACTAATGGGACAGTATTATTTAAAATCGCGGCTCAAAATCGATGTTTTCGCTAGAAAAGCAAGCGAGTTTCTGTATAACAACGATATTTTAGATGAAAAATCACTCTGTATTTTCATAAGTCAGAGCGGCGAAACTGCGGATACCCTATCGGCACTTGAATACGCACAAAAGTTTAAAACTACAAATGTGGCAGTCGTCAATACCGAATACTCCACTCTTGCAAGCAAGGCAGATTTAGTTCTGCCAATCTGCGCTGGGCAAGAAAAAGCGGTAGCGTCCACCAAGGCATATTTTGGGCAAAGTGTAGTGTTGTACATATTTGCATGTATACTCAATCAAGAAAATTATTTAGTTGCTTTGCAAAAGTACAAAAATGAGCTTAACTTTTACGACGACGAGGAAATTAATGAAATAGCCGAGTTTATCAAAAACCAAGAAAACTGCTTTTTCATAGGTAGAGGTTATGACTATATTTCTTCCAAAGAAGCGGCATTAAAACTTAAAGAAATCACCTATATTCACGCCGAGGCCATTGAAAGCGGCGAACTTAAACATGGTACACTCGCACTGATAAAGCCCGGTCTGCCCGTGTTTGTAATTGCCACAAATGATACCCTCTTTAACAAAACTCTTAACAATGCTTATGAAGTAAAATCGCGCGGTGGCGAACTCGTGCTTATTACCTCGCTTGAAATTTCCAAGGATATTCAAAACAATTTTAAATATATTATTCAAATTAAAGACTGCGAAAAAGCCTTGCTTCCTTTGCAAAGCATGCTGCCGCTGCAAAAACTTGCTTACTTCACCTGCATAAAGCGTAACCTCAACCCCGACAAGCCAAGAAACCTTGCAAAGAGTGTGACAGTGGAATAAAAAACAAACCATTTAAATGGTTTGTTTTTTATTTTTTTGTGATTTTAAATTTATATACCAATACTCCTCGTCAATACCCTATTTTTTAAAAGCTGGCAAATGATACAAGAAAAATATATCCGCCAAGTCATATTTGCCGCATAAAATCTAAGCAAAATTCTCCCTACTTTCTTATCTCCCTATCAATCGTGCCGCCGCCTAGGACTATGCCGCTCTCATCATACAGCACCACAAACTGCCCAGGAGTGATGGCGCGTTGACGCTCCGCAAAATCCACTTTGATGTCAGTGTCATTTAAAAGCGTAACGTGCACCTTTTGGTCGGGCTGACGATAGCGAAATTTGGCAAAGCAGTCAAATTCTCTTTCTGCAGGCATTTCGGGTATCCAGTTCATTTTGCTGGCATAAAGTCCATCACTGAAAAGTTCCTCGCCCTCGCCTTGGCTGACATAAAGCACATTTTTTTCAAGGTCTTTGCTTATAACAAACCAGCGCTGTCCATTGCCGTCTGCCCTGCCGCCTATGTTAAGTCCTCGGCGCTGACCTATTGTGTAGTACATTAGTCCGTCATGCGTACCTATATGTTTCTCCGTGTTAATTTCTCGAATCTCCCCCGGTTGCGCAGGCAAAAAGTCCTTTAAAAAGTTTTTAAAATTGCGCTCGCCGATAAAGCAAATACCTGTCGAGTCCTTTTTCTCGGCGGTGGAAAGCCCCAGTTCGGCAGCAATTTGGCGCACCTCGGGCTTTTCAATATCTTCTAATGGAAATATCACACTGCCAAGTTGATACTGATTAAGTTGATTTAAAAAGTAAGACTGATCCTTATTTAAGTCCTTGGCTTTTGAAAGATAAAACTTGCCATCACGCACAAGCTTCTTTGCATAATGACCTGTAGCTATCATGTCCGCGCCAAGCCCCCTTGCTTTTTCAAGGAAAGGACCAAACTTAACTTCACGATTGCATAATACATCAGGGTTTGGCGTACGCCCTGCTTTATACTCCTCCAGAAAATATGTGAACACACGCTCGTAATACTCCTTAGAATAGTTTACGCTGAAATACGGTATTCCGATTTTATTACATACCCTTTTAACATCTTCAAAATCCTCTTCTGCGGTGCAAGTGCCGTCACGCTCCTGCCAGTTAACCATGAAAAGCCCGATAACTTCATGCCCTTGTTTTTTTAATAGATATGCTGCAACAGAGCTGTCCACCCCGCCGCTAATTCCAACTACAACTCTCACTCTGCCACCTCTTTTAAGTCAATAGCTACTGGAACTTTGAACTTCTTGAGTGCAATCATCATAATATCCCATAGCCACATAAATGTTATAATTCCCACAATCGGTGCAGCAAACTCCATAAACAGTCCATACCAAAGGGATAAGAAATATCCATTAAAGATTACAAGGAAAATTGCAAATACAATATTTAAAGTAAAAACTATGCCTCGCAAATATCTGCCTACATAATAGCAATGTCCACCAAATATACCAAAAAAAATTGCCATAAGTAATAGTTTTATATATGAAACATCATTAGGAAGTTTTTTAGTATTGATGATAAATTCGCGGTCACCACGCAGTTTTTTCTTTTTTGCATCCTTATTAGTCGCCATGCTAAGTCGCTCAAAAATAAGCCCACAATCTGGACACTCAGGCGTCTGCGAGGGCGACAATAAGCCACACCTAGGGCATTTACTAAGTTTAGGTTTGTTTTTTCTTTGCATGGATTTAATTTTAACACCTATTATTACTATTGTCAAATAAAAAAGAGCTTGCGCTCTTTTAATTGTTTTATTCGTCCGTTAAAACTTACTTGATAACTTCTGCTTCTTTTTGCTCTTGATTTCGGTCGCTTAAATAAAGTTGCATTAAATACACAATATCTGCAATATCTTGTTTAAATATGCCCTCCATGAAAAATAATTCGGCGCCGTCGCTGTCAGCAAGCTCATCAAATGAATTAAACCCATAGTTTTGCAGCATTTGGCAAACGCGAGCATCTAATAGTTTGTATTTTTCGACCTCTTGAAAACTAAGGTTTCCTATCATCTTTACAGTAGATATGTCAGACAATTTATGCTGATTAAAAAACTTATCTAGGATAAACTTTATTTCTTGCATGGATTTATTGCTAAGATTTTGAATAGCCTCTAGTTCTTCAGTGCTTTTTTGAGTTAAAACACCTAAAGTTCTTATGCCGTTTCTATATAAAGCGTTGACAGTCCGAGGACTAAAATATCCCATTTCATCAAACTCAATAATGAATAAATCTTCGTCCATATCTCTTCTGCGTCTTAAATGATCCCTTAGTGCATAATATTGTTTTCTTAATGCTTTCATGGCAGCAAAATTACATGCCTGATTTTGTTTTTCATTTCTAAAATAATATAAAAATAATTTTGAATTTTGAGGCTGAATTAATATGCGAAATGCTTTGGCAAGAAGTTGCCTAATTTTATCAGTAGTGCTTTCAAAAAATTTAGCCGTTTCACCATCAGTATGCAAAAGCCCATCTGAAAATCCAAATTTATAAGCGATTGCGTCGCGCTGCTCACTAGTCAAAGAAAACATAGCCGTGTCCATTTTTTCTTTAAACTCTTCATCAATAAATTCTACGCTAAATCCCATTCCTACATAATCCGCAAGTGCATCCGCTAAATTTAAATAACCTACAAGCACATTACCATTCTTTTCATCTATTATCATATGTTCTCCTATACTGATAGGATAGCATAATGCCTAGTGAAAGTCAATCCTCTTTATTAGCTTTTTCTTTGGCTTTATTATAATAAATATACGATGGTTTATCTTCTGGAACAAGGCGCAAAATTTCTTCAAACTCAATGGCAGCACCTTCATATTCTTGCTGATTATATCGCCTTACTGCATTTTCAAATTTATTTTTAAGATGGATTAATTTTTCACGTCGGTCACGAGGGTATATTTCAAGGCTTTCATAAAGAGGCAAATTGCTTCCCTCCTCTAACGTTAGTGAGCCTAAGTAACGATAACTAAATCTGTATTTTGTCGGCATATCGTTAAGAACTGGCTTTGATATGATAACATTAGTATGCAAAAATTTATTAATATCTTCTATTTTAGTCGCAAGGTCTATTTCAGAAACAATAGTAGGAATTTTACGCTCTTGTTCCCCTAAAATTCCAAATATAACCTCGCCAGTATGGATTCCTATTCGCGCAAGCACTGGCGGGAAATCTTTATGTGAACGATTTTTTATAGTTACAGCTTTAAATATTGCATGTGCACAATCTACTGCAGATTCTGGGCGAGGAAAGACAGCAAGTATTCCCTCTCCCATATATTTATCCACAAAACCATCGTAGCGGCGGATTATAGGAGAAACAACATTTAAATAGGAATTAAGATAATTGAAGTTTTCTTCTAAACTATAGCTGTGACTTATTTCCTTATCGCTTGCTAAATTACAAAAAAGCGTAGTGGCATTCTTTTTTACCTGATTACCAAGTTCCAGCTCAGTAATACTTGATTTTCCTAAAAACTTTAAAAACTGCTTTGGTATAAACTTTTGTGTTTCTAAGTCAGTCTGCTTTAGCATATTGTCTTTATCTTTATAATTGTAATTAATCTTATTTAACGCATGCTCTACATTCTTAAATTGATTTGATTTGCCTATATTAAAAGAATCTTCTTTAACTCGCCCGTCGCTAAGTCGTGACACGATTTTTTCAATACGATTGACAGGCCTGCAAATATATAAATATAAAAAGAATATAACGGCTATATAAATAATAGAAATAAGCACCGCCCATAAAACTGTGTTATATGTGTTTGTTGTGGAAATATTAAGCACTTTCCTTACAGTAGAGGCCATCGGAGATTGCACTCTTGCTAAATCTGATAATAAAAAAAGTAAAACGCCATATGCAATTGAAACTGGCATGGTTGAAAAGAATAACACTTTAGACAAAGATAGCGTTCTTAAAAATCTAAAAAAGAGTATACCTCCAAAAACATTATTAATAATAATAGCAGCAATACCAAGATATCCCCAGACATCAAAAGCTATAGCTATGCCGTTATCAGAAATTTTAATACCTGCAAAAACAAACTGCCCTAGATAAATTGAAGGAACTAGAGTTATTAAAAATATGGCTAAAAATATTTTCGTTGAAAGTTTCATAACACTAGCATTTGCAAAGTTTAAAAATGTATGTATATATTATCAAATTTGTGCCAATCTATTTGCATGGAGGAATTAATGGAAGATACGCAATATTTAAACGCGGTGTATCAAAATATACGCACAGCAGTTCAATCAATTGAAGATATAATAACTAAAGTGGAAGATATTGAATTAAAAAAAGAACTTGCAATGCAACAAGACACTTACTTTGCTATGCAAAAAGAATGTGAAATTTATGCCAAAAGTGAAAAGTTGGAAATTAAAGACAACAACTTTATGGAAAAAGCAAGGCTTTGGGGCTCTATCAATATGTCTACAATGATGGATAAATCCACACGCCATATTGCTGAGCTTATGCTACTTGGTACCTTTATGGGTATACTAACCTGCTATAAAGACCAAAACGACCATGGCGGCGAAAATACAGAAATAGACGAACTTATCGAACGCCTAAAAGACTTTGAACGCAAAAATATCGAACGACTAATGCCATTCTTAAAAGAAAATTAAGCGAACTTCTTGCATTTTGGCCGCTACGGAGAAATCTAATTTCGATCAATCCATATTTGTCATTCTGAGCGGAAGCGAGAAATCTGCCCAATTGTGTCATTCTGAGCGAAGCGAAGAATCTTTTAAACCAACCCTAATTCTTCATTTTTCATCAATTATTAAAAATAACGGCCGACGCCGTTATTTTCCATATATTGTGACTAATATGCACATACAACGTGCAAGATATTGAGTTGTACATGTTTTATTCATACACCAATTTTATTAAATTTTAATCATTTCAAGTTGATGTAACAACGTACCTGTTGTTTCGTAAGAGTATAAGTCAAAACCTTGATTTGTAATATTTTTAATTGTAATAACAGATCCATACTTTGCTTCCGACATTATAATCCACTCACCATTTAAGAAATTAGAAGTAAAACTATAGTGCGCCTGCCCAGGTCGAGACATCTCCTCTTCAAGATTTGGTGACTGAGCCCAATAAACATATAACTTATCTCCGCGGAAATGCGCAAAAGAATAGTTTGAAGAATTACCATCAGAACCAGTATTAGCAACAAGTTCTTTTGATCTATAATCTCCCATAAAATCAATAGGATTATTTGGAATAGCTTTAATTGTATAAGATATTGACAACGTGTTTTCTTGATATGTAAGCACCATTTCACGCGTACCTACGACTTCAGAATCAAAGCCAGAAATCATATCATTGCTAATAACTACTTGTACAGTTTTTCCATCGTGGGTATAGTTTAAAATGCCGCCTGCAACATTCAAAGTCTCACCTACAAAATATTCAGTTTTAAAAGTAGCGTAAAGTGAAATTGAGTCAACTGGTGGTGTCTGTTCCGAATTCTCTCCACAAGCTACAAGTCCAAATAAACTACATACAAGAAAAAGTGGCAAAATCATAATCTTTAATATTTTCTTCATATTTTTGTCCTCCATTTCAATTATACCATATGGGGGGGGAAGTCAAGCATTTCTTAAAATAAATTTAAAACTTATTTTCCTTTTTTTACTCTGCCTGATTTTCCCCTCGCAATTTTTCAGAAATTTCTTCGTAATTTTGTAATCCATACAAACTGTCTGCCTTTTTCAAAGCGGTTTCTTCATCATCAAAAGTCAAATTAAAATCGGTTACCGAAA
>CAOQRA010000031.1:0-2149 GCA_948512295.1 uncultured Eubacteriales bacterium | reverse complement strand
ACCGAAATGCGATTGTCAGCTTGCAAATAATAACAGCCAGATAAAGAATTATCTTCCAAACATTTTAAAGCAGGCTTAATTATACATATTAAAACTTTTTCATATGAATCACATTTATTAATTAAGCATATAGTATTATCAAAATTAATGTTTGTATTTATTTTATTTTCTTTAATCTTTTTTTCTAATTTTACGCGGTTAAAATCTTCTTTTTCTTGTAATTGTCTGACCCAAATATCTCCTAAAAATGCTTTGATCCCATTTTTTGTCGTAAGTCCAATTTTATCAAAATTTCTAAATTTCATTATTCCTCCAGCGTCCTACATTATAGCACAAATAATAATATTATGCAACTTTTAAAAAGGTGACAAAAAAAGTGGCAATGCCACTTTTTTATTCAGCTTCATCTTCAGATTTTGTTTTCTTTGCAACCTTTTTATTTTCTGCATTTGCAGCTACTTGTGAATATGCCCCACCTCTTGCAAGCATCTGCGCCATATCATGGACAATTAATTGCATAGCGGTTGTTGATGCATTTCGAATATTTTTATTGTCCTTCAACATTAACAGCAAGTTTAAATCCTTGTCATCTTGCATTTCGCGTGATACGTATTGGAACATATCAGTGTCCTTCTGGACTGCAATAAAAACAATTTCTTTATCGCTTCTAAGTTCCTCAGAGGCATATTTAAATGCTCCATAGTATTTCTTGACTGCCTCAAGTACAATCTCTCTATCATTTCTTAAATCTTCTGATGCGTATTGAAGTGCATTGCCGTTTTGCTTTACTGCCTCAAGCACAATTTCTCTATCATTTCTAAGTTCCTCTGAAGCATATTGAAGGGCATAGCCGTCTTTCTTCACTGCTTCAAGTACAATCTCTCTGTCATTCCTTAGCTCTTCTGATGCGTATTCAAGCACTTCACCTGCTCGTTTTACTGCTTCAAGCACAATTTCTCTATCATTTCTAAGTTCCTCTGAAGCACACTCAAGAGCGTAGCCGTCTTTCTTCACTGCTTCAAGTAATACTTCTCTGTTATTTCCGAGTGCTTCTGGCACATACTTTCTTAAATAGTAAACCTCATTATTTTTTATAACTTCAAGCATGACTGCTACATCATTTCTGAGTTCATTTGGAAGATATTCAAAAATCGACACCTTTGCCTTCAATGCTGCCAACACAAAATCTCTGTCATTTTTGAGTCTCTTTGAAGCATATTTAAATGCACCACTCTGGCTCTTTATAGCCACAAGAACTACTTCTTCATCATCCCTAAGTCTTCTTGAGGCATCTTCAAGATAATAGCCGTTACTTCTCACCTTTTCTAAGACATATTTTTTTATTGCCCATTGTAAACCGAACATATTTTCATCTACCTTGATTGTATTTTAGCATACTTCTAAGCGGTTGTCAATACCCAAAGTAAAAAAGTGCCCACCTTGTCATTTCGACCAAAGCACTCCCGAGACCTCTCCACTGCGGTCGAGGTGACAAACGGAAGTGCGCCGCGGAGAAACCTAACCGCATAAAAAAGAAGCCCCAAATCTGAGACTTCTTTTTTAAATCAAATAGAACAAATCAAAAGTCATTGGCAATTGATTCTTGTGACACTTAGATGCTGATGCATCCGTTCGACTGTCTCGATACCTTAGGTATCTTTTCTCTTTAAAAGGAGGTGATCCAGCGGCACCTTCTGATACCGCTACCTTGTTATGACTTCACCCCAGTCGCTGGTTTTACCTTAGACGGCTGCCTCCTTGCGGTTAGCTCACCGGCTTTGGGTACCCCCAACTCCCATGGCGTGACAGGCGGTGTGTACAAGACCCGGGAACGCATTCACCCCGACGTTCTGATTCGGGATTACTAGCAACTCCGTCTTCGTGCGGGCGAGTTTCAGCCCTCAGTCCGAATTGAGAGTATCTTTTTGAGGTTTGCTCCATGTTTCCATCTCGCGTCTCTTTGTTATACCCATTGTAGCACGTTTGTAGCCCAAGGCGTAAGAGGCATGATGATTTGACATCATCCCCACCTTCCTCCGTATTACCTACGGCAGTCCCATTAGAGTCCCCATCTTACTGCTGGTAACTAATGGCAAGGGTTGCGCTCGTTGCGGGACTTAACCCAACATCTCACGACACGAGCTGACGA
>CAOQRA010000030.1 GCA_948512295.1 uncultured Eubacteriales bacterium | reverse complement strand
TGAAACAAGTGATATTCATAAAATCTTTGAACTGGCAGCGGCTGGTAAGCTTGATGAAGAGGGACTTCGTGCAAGGTTGAAAGAAATCACTGCCGAAATGCGTAAAGATGAAAATGTAACAGCAAAGCAAGCCAAAGCTCTTGCTGACGAGATTGTAAATGAAACCAAGTGGCTTAAAGAAAGTATTGAACGTAATAACGCTTTCAAGCAAATTGACAATGCGATTGAAAATATAAACATTTAGAATAAAGACAAAGACGTCTGAGTTTAACCCAGGCGTCTTTTTGTTATTTATCTATGTTTGAGATTTCTTTTAGCAACGCTTCTATTCGAGCGTTTACTTGAGCCAGTTCTTCACTTGACGCGCTGGTCTTTACGCTTTCAGCTTGTTGCTGCAATGCTTCGATTTCTGCAATTATTTTATCTCTGGCAGCGGTTATAGCTTCATTTTGTTTATTTTCAATAGCGTTGTTAATCTCGCTGCTGATAAGCATTTTCATTTTGTTAAGTTTCGCTTCCTCTTTGCTTATCTGCTCGTTAATTTTTGCAAGACTTTCGATTCGCTCTTCAACCAAGTCTTGTTTTTCGAGACTTGGCGAAGCTGGTGTTTTTCGAGGCCTGCCTACTGGTTTTTTCTCTTTGACTACAACTTCAGTCTTACGAGGTCTTCCACGCTTTTTTGCTTCTTTCTGGATAGGTTCTGTAGGGGTAAGTTTTCTAGGTCTTCCGCGCTTGCCCGCTGTTTTAGCACTGCTTTGCACTTGAGGTTCGCCCTCTTGCACAGCAGGTGCGTTTTGGGCGGCGCTTGTATCGCTAGGTTTATATTCGCTATCCTCGCTTTGGCTTGTCTGGATACGAGGCTCAACCATTACGGGCTCTTGTGACAACGCGGATTGTGTCGGCTTACTTTCTTCTTGATAGCTTGGCTGATAGTACATAGCTTCTGGTTCAGACGGTACATACTCTTCTACTACCACTCCGTTATTTAATGCTGTTTTACCAAAACTATTTTCTAAAGCTTGTCTTTCCTCTTTTTCCTGCTCTTCTTTAGGCTTAGGTGCTTCTACCAAAGTACCATTCATGTCATATACTTTCCCGTCTACGTCATGGAATAGTCCGTTTGGATCATGATAAGAACCATCTTTATATACATAGTTTCCGTCGTCATCATAAACGCCATCATTTACATTTTGTCCTGAAACTTGTTCGTCGCCTAGTCTTGCACGCAAAGTATCATTTTCATCCACAAGGCGTTTAATCTGAGTTTGAACGACTATAAGTTCTTTTTCATTATTATCGCGTTGTTTGATAAGCTCAGCCTTTTCTTTTTCCACCTTTTTTTCAACTTGAGCGTACGCGCTTCTCATAACCTTTTCATAGAAAGTTTGATATTCTGCAACCATAGATTTTTGAACTTCATCCTTGGTTTCTTCAATTTCTGCACGTAGTGAATTTATTTCTTGATTAAGTTCTTCTAAAGATAAATTAAATTTGGTTTCTTCTTGGTCATACTCACTTTGCAAGGACTCTTGTTTTGCAATTTCTTGATCTTGCTGCTTACGTATAAAGCCAACTTCCATTCTGTTTGTGGTTGCCTCCTGCTGTTGTATGAACTTTGCAATGTTTTCTTTGCACGCTTGAATTTTGCGTTGCAAGTCTTTTTGCACATTTTCATAGTTTCGCCTTAGTGCTTCTTTTTCAGCTTCGGCATGCGAAATCTTTGCAAGAGTGCTGGTCTTTTTATTAATAAACGCTTCCGTTTCTTTCATTGCGCGCTCTAGCACTAAGGAGCCATCCACGCCCGCATCTTCAAAGTTGTATTCCACATATTCTATATCAGACTTTTTGGCGTTTTCAAATTCTTCCTTGGCTTTTCTTGCACGGCTTTCATAATATTCTCGAAGTTGAGGATTGCCTTTTGCGATTTCTTTGGAGGAGAATAATAGATCGAAATCCACATAGGATGGCAGGTCTACACAAGCGTTTTGAATAAATCTTGCAAAGATGTGATAGTTGTGGTAGATGTCATCAAGGTTTGTCACTTTCTTGCCTTTCATAAACATGTTGGCAACTATACCTATGATGATTACAAACACTGGGAACGCCACTGCTGCTGCCAGCGCTGTGCTTGTCAAAGTGGAGGCGCCGCTGCTTGCTTGATAAGCTATTGAAAATAGTAAACTTACTCCCGCCCAGATTATAGTGACAAGGTTTAGGTTTTTAATATTGTTTTCCCAACTGCTTGTTTTTAAAGGCTTTTCAATAAGGTTGTCAAGTGAGAGGTAATATGTAGGCTCATGCTCGCGGAACAAAATGAATTGTTGCCAATAGTAAACTATTCGTTTAGGCGCTTTTTTTATAAGCTCATTAAATTCCTTTATGTTACTTTGATCAATCTTTTTATGCGCGAATAGCCAAGAGTTCAACTTATACAAACTCCTACCAAGTCGCATTTCATAAGAAAAAATAGTTTTTAATACAAACAATAATACAAAGAAAAATTCAACTGCCAAAATGACAGCCATTAAACCGCCAAAACCCAAGGCTGAAGTAAGCTGTACAAAGAATGACTTAAATGAACTTTCAATATCTGCAAGCATTGAAAACATAATAAAATCCTCCATTAATTTAAATTAGTATAACACACCTATAAAAATATTCATAATAATTTTTAATTATTTTTTTAATATTTTTATATTTTTTTATGATTTTATTTTTTACAATTATTTTTATTTAATGTATTATTTTAACAATTTAATAATGGAGTTTTTATTTTTAGTTTAAATATTCAATTAATTCGCAATTTTTTAAAGATAATAGGTATTTTTTATTAATTTTTATTTTATATCCCTTTTCAAGTGCCATTGTGTATAAATCAAGCTGTTTTTTATATTTTTCTAATATTTTTTTACGATTTGTTTCTTGAGTGAATTTATAATCGATTAAAATGTTATTTTCACCAAGAGAAAATAAGTCAATTACGCCTTGAACAAGCACTTCATCCTCGAGCTGGCATTCTTCAATTTCTTTTAATTTGACCTTCATTAAAAATTGTTTTTCTTTATAAGGTTTTTGCGTTTTTAAAATTTCTTTTATTTTTAAAATATTTTTTAATAATATTTTTTTATCGATTAATTTTTTATATTCTTCATTAATTTTTGAATTTTCCAATTCTATTTCTAAAGAATTATTGTCCCAGACTTTTTCAAATTCTATAAGTTTTAATGCTTCATGATAAGCATTGCCGACATCAACTGAAGCCCCCTTAGTAGAAATGAAAACATTGTCATAGTTTATTGGCTGATATTTGTTAAGCGAAGTTACCGAGTTTTTTATATTATATTTGCAATAATTATTATTTGCATATTCAAAACTTAAATATTCTTTAATGCGCTGCTGCATTTTTTCATCTATTGATGCCTCTCTACTAATACTATCAGAGAATGAAAGTTTGAGTTCTTGCACTTGAGAAATATAATTGAACTCGAAATCGCCAATTGTCAAATGCCCCGTTTCGTTCAACCTCGTCATAAGCTTATTGTCATAAGCATAGTTGATTAAGCCAAGATAATTTTTAGCAGCAAAAACATTTGCTGATGCGAGTTTTTCAAGTTGTCCACTTCCAACTATATATAGATGATTTTTTGCACGAGTTAGGGCTACATAAAAAATCATAAGCTCATCTATCATTTCTTTCTTGCGCCGCAGCAGATTGCAGGCGTCAAACACGATTGAAGAATATTTTATATTTTCCTTTTCGTCAAACAGGTAAGTGCCAATACCAAACTCTTGAGAAATCGCATAGTTTTTATTATTGACTTTTTCCAAGCTTTGGCCAGCACCCGCAAGTATAACTATAGGATATTCAAGCCCTTTGCTTGCATGAATGGTCATAAGACGTATTGCATTGCCTTGATTGCCGCTGGATCGCTTTTTGCCACCCACTTTAGTAAAAAAGGTCACCGCTTCGCTGATGTTAAAATCAAACAACCTAATATCTTTTAAAAAGTTTTCCACGGCGTCTATGCTTGCGTTGTTGCATGCTCTTAAATACGCAAAGTAGTTTTTGTCTACAAACAATTTGTTTAAAGCCTTATATGCACCTAGAAACTGAAAATCGTTTTTTAACTCATCTAGCAATTTAAAAAATTCAACTACTTTTTCATTATTGCTGTTTATCAAAACTTCGTAAAAGGATTTATATTTATCTGCGCTCATTTTTAACGTTGCCAGTTCGTCCGCATTGAAGCCACCCAAATGGCTGAACATAACTGAGCAAAGCGATATATCATCATTGCGATTGATTAAAAGTTTTAAAAGACTTATAAGCCGTTTGACTTCTGGATCTTGCGCTTCCACTTCTTTCAGATCGGAAATAACGTTCATTCCGCGCGACTTTAAGCGCTCGTCAAGCTGATACATAAGTGCGTGTCGCCTGCGAAAAAGCACCACGATATCCTCTGGCTGAACGCTTCGATAGTTTTCTAACTTTGGATCATAAATGGTTTGAGTCAAAAGTTCATCTATGCGAGCGATAATAGTTTCAGCTTCAAGTTCACACTTGTTTTCAACCACAAGCGGTGCAGTTTTGACGCGATATATGTCTGTCGAACTATCTAACACCTCTTGCTGCGCCGGCTTAACTACATCCACACGCACAGATGGCAATGCCATTTTCTTGTATTCAAGTTGACCTTTAAGCATAGAGGTGTTTGCATAGTCGATATTTACCGTGTCTAAAGTCATTACCTTTTCAAATATGGTGTTTACAAAAGACAGCAGTCTGTTATCGCTTCTGAAATTACCTCGTAAATAAATTGCTTGTCCATCTTCTTGGGTAGAAAAGTTTTGTGTGTCCTCTTGCATGATTTCCATGGTCGCATTACGGAAACCATAGATGCCTTGCTTGGGATCGCCAACCGCTATAAAATGGCCGCTTGCTGTAAGCGGTTTTATTATCGCCTCTTGAACTCTGTTTGTGTCTTGATATTCATCTACAAATATATAATCATACTTTTCTTGTAAGGTTTGTAAAATGTGAGGTTGCGCTATCAGCGAAAGACAATAGTTTTCAATGTCTGCAAAATCAAGCAGGTCAAGACTACGTTTAATCGCTGTGTAATGCTTTAAAAAACACTGATATAAATTTAAAAGTGCGACGTTAAGCGTGCCAAGCTTTGCCTTGTGCGAAAGTTTGAAATTGTACTTTGAATAGTTATCTAAATACTCTTTAATTTCTTTTCTAGCCACTTTCGCAAGCGTGGCAAGAGCATCATCTCTATCGGCCCCCGCAATTCTTGGCACACTTGGAAGAGCAATTGAGATAATCGCGTTTACATTATTTTCAAAGTTGTCATTTAACTTAACTTGTAAGCATTGCAAAAGTTTGTCGCAAAATTCTTGATATTTAGGTTGCGACGCGAACTCTTGTTTTAACATTTTTAAATTTTCTTTGAAAGCATGCAAATCATTAAGCAGTCTTTCATTCAAAAAGCAGGCTGCATTATCATAAATTTGTGCTTGATTGTTTATCAAATACTCTAGCTTTTCTTGTCCATTTTTGATGGCTGTAAAAAAGCCATGAAGCTTTATAATCACTTCAAATATTTCCGCTTTGTTTTTACGAAAACTGTAATAAATTTCATTTAGAAATTTTTCCTCTAACTCGCTAAGTGCTTTTTCAAAGGAATTTTGCATTAAGGTGGAGGGCTCTTCTGTGACCTTAAAGCCTTCATCTATTTCCAACATATCAAGGTTGCGTCTTAAAAGTTTTTCACAAAACGCATCTATTGTAGAAATATCCGATACACTTAAGTCGTCTATCTGTTCAAGCAAAAATTCATCGGCCTCACACTGAAGCAACGCTTTTAACAGACGCTCTCGCATTTCACCCGCCGCCGCCTTTGTAAAGGTTAACACTAAAAGTCTTTTCACTGGAACTCGGCTTTTAGTTATAAGGTTGGTGATGAATTTAATCATGATAAAAGTTTTGCCACTCCCTGCTGAGGCACTGACAATCAAGTTTTTGGCTTTTGAGTTAAGCACGCTAAGTTGCTCTAAAGTTGGATTATTTGCCACGTATAGCCTCCATTATCATTTCTTGACTTACACTCGACTTTTGACGAAAGCCTTGTTCTTCTTTATGTCCGCACACACTTATGTAAGGACACCTTTGACAAGCGTTTTGCGAGGGTGATGGCGCAATGTGCCCTTGCGAAATGTCTTGCAACGCCTCGTTTGCAACTTCGCGTGCGTAGTTTTCAAAGTTTTGAATAGGATAACATGCCACCGCACTGCCACAGCATTCTCCAGCCTTAATTTTAACGTCAATAACGCTGCCGCTTAAGCTTTCATCAAAAAGCCTTACTGCCTCGCAATCCTTGATAACCAAACCTTTTAAAAGTGGCTGAGCTTTCCCTTTTTTATCATAGTCATAACGACTATCAAAATAGAAAGTTCCCGCGCTTGTTTTGTTTAATTTAAGTCTAAGAGCATAGTTGTATAAAAATAACTGCAACTTATCACCATAATATAAATCTTTTAAAATTGGGTTGACCATGCCCGTCTTATAGTCTAGGATTCGATAGTATTCGCCACATACATCAACTCGGTCTATTTTGCCTACAAACCTAAGCTTTTTACCAAATATATCAAAATTTAATCCCTCTATATTCTTTTCTAAATATAGCGGCTTGAAATGGGACTTTTTGCCCTCCTCCACAATTCGAGTTAAAACTAGTTGAACAAGCCTTTTAGCATAGTCAAGCGTGCCTTCTCTGTCCACCATCGCTTCAAGTTTATCGGTTAAATTTTCTGCTTGTATTACGCTTTCTAAGTATTGATTGATAAAATAATCCACTTCTTGATAAGTCAGCTTTGAAAGCATATCTTTATTTTCTCTTACAAACAGTTCCGCCATGGCATGACAAAGATTACCTAGGTCGCGCTCATCAAACTCATAACTTTGCCTTTCTTTAAGCTTTAATCCATAACTTGAAAAATGTTTAAATGGACAACTAAAATAGGTTTCAAGCTGAGTTACCTTTGTATAGCCCTCAGGGAAAAATAACTTAAACGCGTCAACGTTAAGCTGTGGCCGATTCATTATGTATTCATTACTTTTTAACAAAGCTTGCAAGCCGCTTTTATAGCTGCCAAGATATGCACCCTCACTTTGATAAAGTTTTTCATTTCCAATATTTACGCAAAGCTTATACTCATCTAGCTTGCCGCCATAGCGCGAAAAGCTGGACTGCGTCACTATTTCTTGACCAAAAATTTTGACAAGCCCATCTATATAGGAGGGAAGCTCCACACTTTTCCCCTCATCATTAAGCTCGCTATAACTAATCGTTAAACTATTTGTAGCACTAGTTAAAAGATTAAAAAGTTTAAAACGATTTCTTCGATTTATCATTCTAATGCTAGGCTCCACCTTACGTACGGCGCTCAACCTTTCTATGTCATCATCACTAATAAGTCCTTTGTCGCTTGTTAAGGTTGGCAGCTGCTCGCCGCCTATGACATACAAATTTTTTACCTCGCCAAAAAAGCTTGAAGTCGCATCGCCTATCATAACTGCATCCATGTACGCTGGCGGCGAAGTCACTTCCTTAAAACTTAAAATAAGTTTAAGCTGCTTTAAAAACTCCCCTTTGGTACATTCTTCTAAATTGTACTCTCTCTTAATAGTATCTAAAGCTTGAGTGACAACTTCCCACATTTGGCTGTTAATGCTATACAAATAACCATCGTTTTGAAGTTTTTCTATAATTTCAAGGTAAAGAGGCTTGCACTCTTGCAGCACAGAACCTAAAAATTCGCATATCGCAGAGTAGGTGTTTAATTTGTCAAGCTGCAAAATGTTTTTAAAAGCATTTGGCATTGGCTGAAACATTTTGCATAGTCTTGCTTTGCCAAAGATGTTATAATCTTGCAATCTGTTTACCACGTTTTCACGCTCTTGCAGCATGAAAAGCGGATGAACAGTAAGCTCTACCAGGCTTTCTTGGCTATAGCCCTTAGTAAACACTTCAAAGATTTTAAATATGTAACTCGCCAAAAAAGTCTTATCCGCTGTGAGTGATAAGTCGGTGTAAAAGGGGATATCCAAAAGTGATAGATATTTTTCTAATTTTACACTTGCATTTTCTAGGTCAGCACAAGCAATTGCAAAGTCGCTATACTTTCCGCCATTGACGATTTTGTATTTTAAAAGCTTGGAAACGATTGCACATTCGTTATCTAAATTACTTGACGCTAGCACTGTCAAATAGTCGTCCTTTTGGCCTTTTTCCACTTTGAATGCAAACAAGTTTTGCGCGATTTTATTGCATGCACTAGGCAAGGTGCTAGGCGACGAATTGACCTCTATTGTCAGTGCTAACTGCTTTGCGAGTCCTTTGAGTTTTTGATAAATATCGTTTTCGTATATATAATAATTGCTTTGCATTTTAGCACTAGCAACTGCAATATTAATTTCATCAGCGAACCTCGTCAGTGCTTTGATAACCTCATAGCTTTCAGAAGTAAAAGAATCAAACTGAGCGAAATACAATCTTTTGTTTTTAAGGACGTTGGACGTATTAGCCTTTTCTACAAAGTATTCAATTAATGCGTTGGCGTCAAGCGCACCGCTACGCAAGTTTTCATACTCTTCATAAATTACGCCTAAATCGTGATATTTTTTATAGCCTTGCATGGCAGGATGTAATCGCAAAAGCTGACCTGGTTTAACCCCGCTGCTTTTAAACTGCGACAGCGTAGAGTAAACTTGGTGACAAAAGTTAATGTTTGATTTATAGAAAGTCAAAAGCTTGTCCGACACATTTTTGATTGCTTTACTAGTAAGAATCAAGCCATCACTCATTGTTAAAAAACTAGGTAGCTGCTCGTCCATTTCATCTAAAAGGCGCGTCATAAGGCGCGTCAGCCCTACTACTGTCACATTGAATATAGCTCTGTTTCCAAGCGTATCTAGAATCATTTTTTCCATAAGCAGAGAAAAGCGGTCGGGAACTACCACTAAATGCTCTTTCCCCACATCGCTTAAATCCATATTATTAACAAGATAAGAAGTTGCCGCGTTTAGAGTTGCAGCTTCCCAAAGCCTGATTTTCATAGATGTATTTTAACATATATCCTAAAAAATTGAAAGAGTTTTTATTTGCTGTCATTTATTTTTTCACAACGCAGTTTCATAATGCTTTCATTAAGTTTAACATTCTCCTGTTTTAGCTGCAAAAATTGACTTTTTAAATCCTTAATCTCCTTTTCCTTTTTGTTTAAATCAACAAGTGCTTTTCTAAGAAGATAGTTTGAAGATTCTCTTTCTTCTTTCATTTTATCGGAAAGTTCCTCCACTGCCGTGCGCTTAACAAGGCGTACAAGCCCCATAAAAAGACTATTGATGTCACTTTCCGTCAAAATCTCTTTTTTCTTTTTGGAAAATTTGATGATATTGCTTTTATTGGAATTCTTTGCCAAATAGTTTCTATATTTATTTTGAAATCTTAACATCTTATCCACGTCACCATTAGAAAGCGTTAAGCACGCTTTTCTAACTGAATACCCAGATTTTACCATTTGGTCTATTTGATTCATAAGCAAAAGTTCTTCCTCCTGCGAAAAATAGTTAACTTCCGACTTCGAGTGATGCGACAAATCTATTTTAAGCCTTGACGCTCGATTTTTGTCGCCAGCAAGTTTATCAATCTCATGATAATAATAATTTCTCACACTGTTAGGAGCTCTGCCATACTTTCTTGCATGCAAAACAAATGCTTGCTTAAGCGGAGAATTGTTTTTTCTTACTTCTTCCACATATTGAAACAAGTCTTTAACTTCAGTGTCTGCCCAAATTCCTTTTTTCATATTTACACTCCTTTATAGACTAATATTTGACACCTTTTTAACTTTTTAATCGTCTTTTTTAATAATTTAACGCATAATTTATTACATGAACAATGTTATAATAAAAACTCCTTATGAGTGCTTAATCAAAACTGAAGATGAACAAACTTTGCTTGATGAAAATGAAAGCCTAGTGCTTTTGCCTCCATTTTCCGTATGCATTTATCCTGTAAATAAAGCAATATCTTTTATTCTTGCAAGTGACAATTTGCAAACTTGCGAGTTTTATGATGTGGCAAATTACAAACAAGACACGCTTATCTGTTTGAAAAAAACTTCGACTTGTGAAAACTATAGTATAGTAAACATAAGCGGCTGTAAGCTGGAAATTGGAGAGCGCAAATTTACAATAGAAAGTGAAGACTGGAAAAAAACTATACTGCTGCCGTGTAGTTTTGACAGATATCAAACTTCAGTAAAAAATAATATCATAATGATAAAGTTCATCGGGAAAAAACAAGTTTTGTACGCTTTTAACAAAAAGACGGCGCAAGCGCATGCTTTTTCTGGAAATAAAATTGACTTCAATCAAGAGGGATTTTCAGTTGAGGAGCATAACATAAATAAAAGCTATAAAATTTCCAATCAAGGCTTAAGTGGCAGTAATAATGAAGAAGCCGCGTGCCCATTGCCTCAAACACTTGCTTATCACTTTTTAGAATATATAAAAAAGGCCGACCTTAGTTCGGCACATAATTTGCTTTCCCAAAATTTGCAGCAAAACATTTCAAAGCAAGCTTTAAAAACCTTTTTTGGAAGCATAAAGTCAGTTTTCTATCTATCGCCTGTTTGCTACGCGGTGCAAAATGAAAAAGGATTAAAAATATACAATTTTGAAGTGAAACAAGACAAAATTTGCGATATAAGTGACTAAAGCGACGGAATGGTAACAAACCTCGTACCCATCCTCCATTCAAAGTTTTTTTCAAGCAATCTAAAACATTCCACTTCGCCTTGCCCTCCAATTTTAAGAGAGCAAAGCTTGTCATAATCTATTGTATTTAAAAGTTTTAGCGCAGCATAGCAAGCATCTGACACAGCTTGAGCTGTGGCGTTTTTGCAAGCCCCACACACAATTTCACCAAGGTCAAAATTGAAATATCTTTTTTCGCCAAGCGCACCTTGGCAAGAGGAGCAATTATTTGTTAAAAATGAATATCCAAGATCCGTAAAAAGTTTTATTAGAAACTTGTTTACTACATAATACTTACGAATGCTTTGGTAACACAACGCTTTGAGACATTTTAATAATTGCAAAAATAAGGCTGGGTCAGCTTCAGTTCCTACTTTATTTACGATGTCTAAGATAGTGCATCCCTCATAAAACTTATCAATATCTTTAGTTATGTCAAAAAAGTTATCAATCACCTCGGCTTGAGTGATAACATTGGCACCTTTTGTGTTTTCAATTATGTACTCGGCGAAACAAAAAGGTTCTTTTGCCGCCTTAAGTTTTGCCTTATCCCCTCGCACACCACGCATGAATGCTGCAAGTTTGCCATTTTCTAAGGTGTATAAAATGACCAGCTTGTCCTTTTCTTTATAATCTTTAGAAGAAAGTACAATTCCTTTAACTTTTGTGCTTGACATTATTATTCTCTCTCTTGTCCTTTTTGAGAGGCATTTATAAGCTGCTTATTCCATATTTTCATACTTTTGCAAAATTGTCTGCCAATTTGTGTATCGCCGGTTGCTTCAAAAGCTTTAAAAAAGACATACGCATCGCTATCTTCAAATTTTAGATGAGTTTTATCCATAAATGTCCCTCCCTTTGTTATTAGTATACACCAAAGACAAAGATTTAGGCAATCATTTTTGTTTTTTAAAGGCAAATTTTGTCAATTCCAATAACTTGTGAAATCCACTACCGGATTGATGATCATCGTTGTCGATGGCATTAAAGCTTGAAAAAGCATGTGTCTGCAGGTAAAAATAGGTCGAGGATAGTAAGACCCTAAATTACATTGATTAAAATTTAAATTACAAATCATAACTTAACTCCTATTAACACTATATAAATCAAATATAAAATTTGTGAGAAGTTTTAAAAATAACTTGAATTTATTTGCCAAACTTTGTCGTTTTGATTACAATAAAGAGGAAAAGGAGTTTATATGAAAAAGTTTTTTAACGATTTCAAAAAATTTATCAGTCGCGGCAATATACTTGATATGGCTGTCGGCGTAATTATCGGCGGTGCCTTCAATGCAATAGTAACTGCTTTTACAAATCAAATTATCATGCCACTTATCAACTGGCTTTTAAGTGTAATTAGTGGTGGGCAAAACGGGCTTGAAAGTGCAATTACAATATTAAAGCCTGCATACGACGATGCGGGAAATCTTTTGCTTGCAAACAGCATTTACATAAACTGGGGCTCATTCATTTCAGCAATTCTTAATTTCCTCATTATCGCAATGACCTTGTTTATTATCTTAAAAGTTGCAATGAAAAGCAGTGCATTATTTAAAGACGCTCGCACAGCCATGAAACCTAAACTTACAAGAGCTGAACGCAAATCCCTTAAAGCAGAGGGTAAAAATCCTCATGACGCAGAAGTTATAGCCGCTTTTCTTGAGGAAAAAGCACAAAAAGCCGAGGAAGCTCGCCTCGCAGAAGAAGCAAATGCAAAAATACTTGCAGATGAAAAATATAAAAATTCCACAGAATATCTTTTAAAAGAAATTCTTGCAACTTTAAAAGAGAAAGAAGAACCTAAAAAGACCGCAATAACTGCAACAAAGAAAACAATAAAACAATCCACAAAAAAGCAGACTAAATAGTCTGTTTTTTTTGATTGACTTGAGTTTGTAGTATACAACTTTGCGCTAATAGATTTTTCAACTAAGTTGGTTAAAAGATTGTTTGACTATGTGCCACGAGATTTCTCCGCTCCACTTCGTTCCGGTCGAAATGACATAACCCCAGGGCTTGTCCTTCTGAGCACTCGGGTCTGTCATTCTGACGCGTAGCGGAAGAATCTTTAAACTAAATCACTAGCTGTCATTCTGAGCGTTCGGGGCCCCCATCAATGCTTTAGCATTTATGGGGTGAATGTCCAGAGAATCTTTTAGATGATTTTTTAAGCTTTAGTATTGTTTTTTATTTAATTTTGTGCTATACTTAAAATATAAAGGAGTAAAATTATGGCAAAACCTACAATATTAAGAGAGAAAGTATACATACCTAGCAAAAGCGAATATGACGCAGCACGTGAAAAGTACTTAGCATTTATGGGAGCAAAGCTTTCAGAAAAGGCAAGAAACGATGGTG
>CAOQRA010000029.1 GCA_948512295.1 uncultured Eubacteriales bacterium | reverse complement strand
ATTTTTGGCGAAGCCAAAAATCCCCCCCCCGCAAGTAAAGCAATTCCACTTGACAGGAGGAGAATGAGTACTGCTATTAATGAACCAAGTTTCCACTTTTTCATTTTCTTTCCTCTTTTTATTCAGTTTTATATTATTATTCTACACTATTATTTATTTTTTACCAAATGAATTTAAGTTTTTTTAGATTTCTCCACGCCGTTCACATTCGTTCACTCTGGTCGAAATGACAAAATATGGAGCTGGTCTAAAAGATTCTTCGCTAGTCCACCCCACAAATGCTGAAGCGTTTGTGGGGGACCCCGAACGCTCAGAATGACAATACCTTTATTTGTCATGTTGAGCATAGCGAAACATCTTTTTAGTAAACAATGTGTACAAGCTTTATCTAAAAGATTCTTCGCAGAGCTCAGAATGACAATGTTGAGTATACCAGACATACTAAACTAGTACGCGACTAAGCCGCTAAGATTTATATTATAATTTATATTATGCACAATAAAATTGAAAATACAAATAAATTTATATATTTTCATTATTTTAATAAAGCTTATCTATCTTTTCTGCAAAGATTTTCACATGTTCATAGGTTAACCCACCTTGAAAATATGCGATATATGGTTTCTTTATGGGGCTATCACAGGAAAGCTCGATAGAAGCGCCACCTACAAAAGTTCCCGCAGCCATAATTACTTTATCTTCATAACCTGGCATATCCCAAGGCAAAGGTGTTACATAGCTGTCAATGGGAGATATGCTTTGAACAGTCTGAACAAATTTTACAAGCTCCTCTTCGCTATTAAAAACTACCGACTTGATAATGTCATACATAGGCTCAGATGAAGCAGGAATTACGCTGTAACCTTTAGCACTCATAACTTCGCCTACAAGATAGGCACCCTTTATGCTTTGCGCAACCACATGAGGCGCAAGAAATAATCCTTGATAAAAAAGCCGATATCCTTGCTCGTAAGAGCCTACTTCTAAATGCAATGACGGAGAGGTAAAACGCGTTGATATTTTATCAATCGCTTTTTGACTTCCCACAATATAGCCGCCAGTTGGTGCAATCCCCCCTCCAGGATTTTTGATAAGTGAACCAACGCAGACGTCTGCGCCTACATCGGTTGGTTCTAATGTTTCTACAAATTCTCCATAACAATTGTCAACTGCGATAAAAGAATTTGAGCTTAAGTATTTTCTTAATTCTTTAAATACATTACCAAGATATTTAACAGAAAACGCAGCACGAGATGAATAACCGCGTGAGCGTTGAAAAAATACCACTTTAGGTTGATATTTTTTTATCATTTCAATGACTTGTTGCGTATCTATTTCTCCATTTTTTAGTTCGACTTGTTTATATGAAACCTTAAACTCTTCCAGCGAGCCATTATCACTACCTTTAAGTGTGTCATGAAGTGTATCATAGAGTTCGCCCGTGGCAGAAAGAAGAGTATCTCCTGGTCGCAACAGCCCATAAAGGACAGTGGATATTGCATGAGAGCCGCAAGTTAAAAGTGGCGACACAATTGCACTTTCCGTGCCAAACACTTTTGAATATATTTTTGCAAGATTGTCACGCCCCACGTCATCATAGCCATAGCCAGTGGTACCAGCAAAAACTTGCGTACCAATTTTGCATTCTTCAAAAGCTGCCAGCACTTTCTTTTGATTTTGATATGCAATTGTATCCACGCGTTTAAATTGTTCTTGCAATTTCTCTTCATAAATTTCTAGCATAACCACTCCTTTATTTTTTTAGCAATTTTGGTTTTGACATTTTCTTGTGTAATGTCCACATAAGTTATTTGATTGGTCTTTTGCATACTGCGTAGATATGTCATCTGTCGTTTTGCATAGTTTCTAGTATGCTGTGCAAGCAAGGCTATCATTTCCTCATGGGATATTTCCCCTTGCAAATATGGCAACACTTCTTTGTATCCAATAGCACGCATAGGCTGACAATCTGGCCTTGCTCCTTTTTGTATTAACTGCTTAACTTCCTCCACAAGCCCATCATCTACAATTTTTTGTGCACGCAAATCTAGCCTTTGATACAATTGTTCCCGCGGCATGGTTAAAGCAAAAAGCAAAAAGTCATACTGCGGTTTGTTTGATATTTGTTTATCACCAAATTCTGCGATTTCATAAGCTCTTATAAGCCTTTTTTTATTGTTTAGATTGACTTTTTGCGCCAGCTTTGAATCAAGTTTTTCAAGTTCTTTTAAAACGGAGTCAAAGCCTAGTTCTTCTATTTTTTTGGCAATTTCTTCGCGAAAATCTTGATGTCTGTCTGTTTGTCCGAAATTAAAGCCGTTTATAAGTGCATTTACATAAAGCCCTGTTCCGCCAACTACTATTGGAAGATGCCCCCTCTTAGTTATTTCTTCAATAGCCGTTTCAGCATTTTGCACAAAATCGCTAACAGAAAAATAATCATTGGGCTCACATAAATCTAACAGATGGTGCCGTACCCCTTGCATTTGCTGTTTTGTTATTTTAGCGGAGCCAATATCAAAGCCTTTAAAAACCTGAACGGAGTCACAAGAAATAACCTCGCCGCCAAAAAGTTTAGCGAGGTCCACCGCCAAGTCGCTTTTACCCGTGCCTGTAGCCCCCACAATAAAAACGACTTTATGCATTAAACAATCCTTTTAAACATCTTTTCAAACTCGTGACGAGTTATCGTAAGCACGATAGGTCTGCCGTGCGGGCAAAGCATAACTCCCTTTCGCACTTCTTCTATCAAATATGCACACTCATCTTTTGTGATGGTGTCGCCAGCTTTGATAGCGTGCTTGCAAGCGCTTTGACATAGTTTTTCATGTATAAAAGAGCTTGGTTTTCTAGCAAGATGTACACCCTCTTTTATAACCTCATCCACAAAATCCGCAAGACTGATGTCACTTAATACTAAAGGCACCGCCGAAATGCTATAGCTGTAATTTTGAGTATTTTTTATATCAAAACCCATTTCACATAGACATGTCAGCACCTCTTCAAGGCTTTCTGCTTCTTTAGGTCCGATAGAAAAATTATAACTTACTAAAAGTGGTTGAGATGTGATATTTTCGCTATTTACGCTTTTTAAAAGCTTATCATATAAAAGTCTTTCATGCCCTGCATGCTGATCTATAAAATACACTGAATTGTGGCATTCAACAACTATAAAGGTTTTAAAAATAGTGCCAAGAATATGCATCTCTTCTTTTACGCTTGAAGATAAAAATTTATTTTCACTTTTGATTTGTGCAAGAGTGTTATTTTTCTGTTGATCGAAAAAGAATGGTCCACCAGGACGATTTACGGGCGTTTCACGCTCACCTAATCTGACATTTTTAAAATCTGGCGGAAGTGTTTGCGCATCCTGTTTTTCAGTTTCTTGAACAGGAATTTCAGTTTCCTTTATCACTGGTTCATCTTTGTCAAACAAGTCCACCGACTTATAGCTTGAACCTTGTGTACTTGACAAGTTCTCTTTAGGTTTAAAAACAGGATTGAACCCTTTCATATTGTAAGGATTTCTAACCGTATATTCATCTTCTTCCTCATCACCATCTGAGATAAAGTTTGCCACTTGATCTACTGACAGTAATGCTTTCTCAACTGCTCTTCGAACGATTCCAAAGATTTTATTATGATCCTCAAATTTAACTTCTCTTTTACTTGGATGAACATTGACATCTACACTACCTTTAGGAATAACAAGTTCCAAAACATATATTGGGAATTTGCCTTTCATTAAAAAGCTGTCATAAATGCCTTGCACCGCTTGCGAAACCATATAATTCTCTACATATCGCCCATTGACAAAAAGAGTTTGATAGGTTCTGTTAGATTTACAAATTTTTGGTTTAGTAACAAAGCCTTTTAAAAGAATGTCATTTTCTACATGGTTTATTTCAATAAGGTTATCATACACCTCTCTTCCATAGATTGTGTAAATGATATCTTTTAAATCGCAAGATGATGTGTTATAAACTTGCTTTCCGTCTACATAATAACTAAAAGCAATTTCTGGATGTGAAAGCATGAATTTTTCCACCAAATGAGTAACTTCAGCTTCCTCGTATTTAGGTTTACGCAAAAACTTGGCTCGCGCTGGAGTGTTATAAAATAAATCTGACACTTTTAAAGTCGTACCAGCTGTGCGAGCTGTTTCGCTGACAGAAGAAAACTCACCGCCGTCAACTTTTATAGAATACCCAACCATATAGTTCTTTGGTCTAGTTGTCAAATGAACATGACAAACAGAAGCAATGCTTGCCAATGCCTCACCACGAAATCCAAGCGAGGCGATTGCCTCAAGATCGTCAATTTCTTTAATTTTACTTGTAGCATGCGGCGTAAACGCAAGCACCAAATCATTTTTTTCTATTCCAATGCCATTATCAGACACCTCAATACTTTCAATGCCGCCGCTTTGAATACTAATAGAAATTGCAGTAGCTTCGGCATCTATTGAATTTTCTACCAACTCTTTAACAATTGAAGCTGGTCTTTCCACAACCTCGCCAGCTGATATACGGTTATAAACGCGTGGCTCTAAAACATTAATCATTTTCCCTCTCCTTGTTTAGCTTTGGTAACTAAATCATTTAATAAATCAAACGCATGCATAGGTGAAATATTATTCATATTTAAATCCTTAATTTGAGTTAGTAATTCTACTGCCAGTTTACTGTTTACCTCTGCCTTTTGCCTTTTTTCTTTAAAGATATTAAGGTCAAGCGAAGTGTTGACAGCCTCTAAGTTTTTGCTTATCTCTTTAGCCCTATCAAGTACTATTTGTGGCACTCCGGCAAGACGTGCAACTTCAATTCCAAAACTCTTGTTAGCGCCACCACGAATAATTTTTCGCAAGAAAATAACACTATCTTCAAGTTCTTTAACAGCGATTTTATAGTTTTTAACGCCCTCAAGCACTCCTTCAAGTTCAGTAAGCTCGTGATAATGTGTGGCAAATAGCGTTTTAGCTTTGTAGTGATTTGATATGTATTCCACAACTGCCCACGCAATTGAAAGTCCATCAAAAGTGGAGGTTCCTCTGCCAATTTCATCAAGCACAATCAAACTTCGGTTTGTCGCATTTGCAAGAATGGTTGCAACCTCACTCATTTCCACCATAAAAGTACTTTGCCCAAACGCAAGGTCGTCACTTGCACCAACTCGCGTAAATATTCTGTCAGTTAAAGCTATATCTGCCGATTTCGCAGGGACAAAACTTCCTATATGTGCAAGGAAAGTGATAATTGCCACCTGCCTCATATATGTACTTTTTCCAGCCATATTAGGGCCTGTAATAATCATAGTTCTGTCAGTTGTAGAATTAAGAAAAGTATCATTTGCAATAAATGTGCCTTTACTTTGATAAGCCTCAACTACTGGATGTCGCCCCTCTTCAATCTTTATTTCTTTTATAGAATTATTAATCTTTGGCTTGCAAAAATTATATTTGACGGCACAAACCGCAAAGGAAAGTATGGCATCAAGTTCGCTAATGCCGTCTGCGACTTCTTGGAAAGATTTTACAAAGCCCAGCAAATATTGTTTAATTTGATTGTATAAAACACCTTCAAGCTTTATAGCTTTTTCTTCAGACCCAAAAATTGTTTCTTCAAGTTCTTTTAAGTCCTCTGTTATATATCTTTCATTATTTGAAATTGTCTGTTTGCGCTCGTAACGAATGGGAACATTTTCTATCTGACTGCGATTAACCTCAATGTAATAACCAAAGACTTTATTCATGCCAATCTTTAGGTTTTTTATCCCTGTCAGCTCTCGCTCTTTCGCTTCGAGTTTCTCAAGCCATTCAGCAGCATTTTTCTTTGCGTCACGATAATTATCAAGTTCGTCATTAAAGCCTTTTTTAATATATCCGCCTTCCTTTAAAACTGCTGGTGGATTAGGCTGAATTGCGCGCTCTAAAAGGTCAACAATTTGCGAAAAATCATACATCTTTTCACGGCAACAAACAAGTTTTTCGCTAGCCACATCTTTAAGAGCTTCTCTTAGTTGTGGTATAACTCCTAAAGAAATTTTTAACGCAATAAGTTCTTTTGGATTTACATTGCCATAAGCAATTTTACCAGACAAGCGCTCTATGTCACGTACCTGTGACAAAACATCACTAATTTTATCACGTAATATGATTTTTTTAACAAGTTCGTCAACGCCATCAAGCCTTGCATTTATTTCTTTGACATCTTGAAGAGGCTCGTCAAAATACTTTCGCAGTTTTCTTCCGCCCATATTGGTTTTAGTTTTATCCATAAGGAAAAGTAAGGAGCCTTGCCTGCGACGCTCTCTAGTAGTTTCGACAAGTTCCAAATTACGCCTAGTGTTAGCATCAATTACAAGGAATTTGGCGTTTTTTACTACTTTAAGTGAATTGATATTTTGCAGCGAGCGTTTCTGTGTTTCATTTAAATATTCTATAATAGCACCAGAAGAAATAACAAGCTCATTATACTTTTCAAGTTCAAATTTTTGAATATAGTTGCCCCCAAGTTGAGTTTCGAGATTTTCATTTGCCCGATTTAAAGAATAAGCCCATTCAAAATATTTGGAAAATTTTGGAAGTGTGCCAAGATTACGCAGCGGCAAAGCGTTATAAAATTCGCCAGCGGCCTCATTACCAATAACCTCAGAGGGACAAATTCGCACAAGCAAGTCGCTGATTTCACTTTCAGGCGATTTACCAATTGGTACCGCGCAAAACTCACCAGTGGTTATATCTACATAGCTTACTCCAATTTTTTCACTTGACTTATATATGGAAAGCAAATAGTTGTTTTTATTTTTTTCAAGCATATTTTCATCGGTTATAGTGCCAGGAGTGATTATACGATCAATTTCACGTACCATAAGCTCTTTGCCTACTTGCTCGCCCACTTGCTCACAAATAGCCACCTTATAGCCTAAAGAAATCAATTTACCAATATAAGTTTCGGCGGCATGATAAGGTACTCCGCACATAGGAGCTTTTTCATCAAGCCCGCAAGATTTTGAAGTCAAAGCAAGGTCTAAAGCTTTAGAAACTTCGACAGCGTCTTCAAAAAACATTTCGTAAAAATCGCCTAAGCGATAGAAAAGAATGCTGTCTTTATATTTTTCTTTCATAAGCACATATCGCTTCATCATAGGCGACAACTCTTTGATTTTAGGTTTCATGCTTTTCCCTCCTCTTTTTGTATTCGCTTTTCTAGTGCAAGTAATTTGTTAACTCGCTCATGTTTGATCTTTTCCTCTACCTGTCCCTCCATTTTACTTGCGACAGTCCCCTCTCTTGGAGAATACATGAAAGCAAATATGCCATCAAATTTAACTTCTTCCACAAGTGAATATGTGCGCATAAATTCATCCTCGGTTTCAGTAGGGAATCCTACGATGAAATCTGAAGTGATGCGGCAGTTTGGAATTTTTGCTCTGATTTTATTTATAATAGAAAGATAGTGCTCTCTTGTATAGCGCCTATTCATAAGTTTTAAAATTCGATTATCCCCACTTTGGGCTGGCAAATGAATATACTTGTCCACTTTTGCTTCGCTTGCAATTGTGTCAATAAGTTCGTCTGTAAGGTCTTTTGGATGCGAAGTCATAAAGCTTACCGTAAAATCTCCTTGCAATTTGCAGATTTCTTTTAACAAATTCGCAAAGCTGACAGCCGGCACCAAATCTTTTCCATAGGAATTAACATTTTGTCCAAGCAGTGTGATTTTTTTATATTTGCCCTCAGCAATAATTTCTTTTATCTCAGAGATAATGGCTTCTTGCTTACGGCTCTTTTCACGGCCTCTGACATAAGGCACAATACAATATGTACAAAAATTATTGCATCCTTGCATGATATTAACCCATGCATTCTCCCCACTAGAGCGAGAATATGGCAGTGACTCATCGATTTCGCCCTCTGCCCATAATTCAAGTTGTCGACCATTTTTAACGTTTCTTATATATTCTTCAAGTTTAGCAATATTAAACGTGCCTATAACTATGTCTACAAAAGGAAAGGTTTTAAGCAAATGTTTTGCAGTATTTTCCTTTTGCGTCATGCATCCAGCCACAACTATTATAAGGTTTTTATTATTTTTCTTTTGCTTTTTAAGCGCCCCCACATTGCCAAAAACCCTATCTTCCGCGCCCTCTCGAATTGCGCATGTATTAAAAACGATTATGTCGGCTTCTTCTCGCGATTGCCCACACGTATAACCCATACGTTCTAAAATTCCAGCAATTTTCTCAGATTCATGTACATTCATCTGACAGCCGTAAGTAACTATGTAATATTTCATTGAATTTCTCGCTGTTTTTGCGTAAAACACGCTTTGACAAATTATTATACAAAAAATCGATAAAATTTGCAAACAAAAATACGATTTAGAATAGCCAATAATTAAAAAAATAATTTAATCATGAATATCAAAGCCTCTATAATATTCATCAAAAGCTTAATATTTTGTATAATATTTTATTTTGTAACTTTTGATATTATAAATTGTGAAATTTTAGACATACTAATGCCAATGCGTAAACTTTTTAAAATATCAATTTTAACGTTTATTCTTGTGATATGCCTAGGAGGGATAGCACTTGGCATATATTTTTCCAGTATATGGCACGCTGCCTCGGCTAATCCGTTAAACCTTGATAAACTTGCTGATGCAAGCCTTGAAATAGAGCTTTTTGACAGTGAAAATAAGCCTATCAAAGAGGCAAACACCTTTAATAATGCATATATTTCGCTTAGCGAATTGCCTAAGCATGCGGTAGATGCTTTTATCTCGATTGAAGACAAGCAGTTCTATAATCATAGCGGAGTCAACTTTAAGCGTATGGCAGGAGCCATGTTAAACAATTTAAAGAGTAAAAGATTTAAAGAAGGCGCCTCAACCATCACCCAGCAATTAATTAAAAATACACATCTTACAAGTGAAAAAACTATGCAGCGCAAAATTAAAGAAATAGCGCTAAGCAAAAAACTTGAAAACTCATGGGATAAGGATAAAATCCTAGAAACCTATCTCAACGTTATATATTTTGGTAACAATTGTTATGGAATTGAAAATGCAGCTCAGTTTTACTTTTCCAAAAGTGGGCATGATTTAACAATAGATGAAAGTGCGCTTCTTGCAGGGCTTATCAAATCTCCAAATAAATATTCCCCTATTAAAAATATAGATAATGCAAAATCTAGACGCAATCTAGTGCTAGACGAAATGGTTAAAGATGGAAAGCTATCCGCTCAAGAGGGCTTTTTGGCTAAGAATAAAAAAGTTGAATTAAGTTTAAATAAAGAAAAGAAAAATAAACTCAATTCCTACTCTCAAGCCTCAATAGACGAGGCATGCAAAATATTAGCAATGCCAGCAAAACAAATCGCACTTCATGGCTATAAAATATATACGTATCAAGATGAAGCAAAGCAAAATAGCTTAGACAAATCAATATCGTCAGTAAATGCACAAGAAAACGACCACGCTGGAATAGTTATTGATAATTCAAAAGCTGCAGTTGTGGCTTATTGTGGCACCAGTCCTTACAAGATACTGGATGCCAAACGTCAGCCAGGGTCCTGCTTAAAGCCTTTGCTTGTATATGGGCCTGCGTTAAATGAAGATATAATCTACCCTTGTACACAGCTTTTAGATGAAAAAACTACTATTTCAGGCTATAGCCCCAAAAATGTCAGCGGTAATTATAAAGGCTATGTCAGTGCGAGAGAAGCTTTGTCAAAATCTATAAATATTCCAGCTGTAAAAGTCCTTTCATATGTCGGCATAGAAAAAGCCAAAGCTTATGCAACTATGCTTGGAATTAAATTCGATGAAGCAGACGACAGTTTTGCACTTGCGCTTGGCGGCATGAATTATGGAACAGATTTAAAGACCTTGGCAGGAGCATACTCATGTTTTGCAAATGGAGGGAAATACAGCTCACCAAGTTTTATCTCTCATATTACTGATAAAAATAACAAACTTATTTACATACATGAAAGGGAAAATAAAATAGTTATGAGAGAAGACGCTTGCTATCTTTTAACTGACATGCTTAAAACTTGTGCACAAACTGGAACTGCACGCAAGCTTAGCGATTTGAATATGGAAATCGCATCCAAAACTGGCACTACAGGCAAACCTAATTCCTCTCTTAACCTAGATGCATGGAATATATCGTATACCAAAAATTACACATATGGTGCATGGATAGGAAATCTTGATAATACACCAATTTCAATAGTGGGCGGCAATCAGCCAACTGAGATAATTAAAAATTATTTAAAAACACAACGAGATGACAGCGTATTTGACACCCCTACTTGTATCACTACTGAAAAAATAGATTCTGGCGAACTTATACAAAATCATCGCATAGTACTTGCTAATAATTATACGCCTGAAAAATATTGTCAAGAAGAATTGTTTTCAAGGTTTAATCTTCCTCATGATATTTCAACCAAGTTCGTATCTTTAGAAGAAATAGAAGTCAAAGCAAAAGTAGAAGAAGATAATGCCAAGTTCACACTCGATTGCAATGATTATTTGACTTACGAAGTTTGGAAAGAAGATAAGTTACTTGACACCATTTCCGCGTTCCAAGGCAAAAAAGAACTTTCTTTTGCCATGCAAAACGAGCGCGAGGACTTTGAAGTGCGAGCCTTTTATCCTAACTCAAAACAAGAATATGAAAGTAAAAAAATAAGCCTTGTTAAGGCAAATAAAAATTCTCATAATAATAGAAAATGGTTTATATAAATGCCATATATAGTAGCTAGTATGCACATAATACACACTAAATAAGGAAAAATGCCATAACAACTGTGGTCAATATGCCAAGTGCTACTATAATAAAAACTAGATCATGCAGCTTTTGTGGCTTGCGTGATTTTTTAAATTTTTTTATGTAATATGGCTTTGTTTTTTCAAACTGCTCTCTTGTCAAATCAGTGGTATTAAACAGCCTTGCAACGTAAGTATTAAATTCGTCTTCAAAATCTTTATAATAATTATTAATAAATCTATATATTAATATAATTGACCAATATATAGAAAGCAAAAACGCAAAAGAAAGGGCAAAATATATAAATCCTGCCCAGACCTTAATTAGCGCTCCGCTTATTATAATTAAAATTCCTAATACACAACTTAAGATAAAACTTATCATAAAGCAATATTTAAAATATACATAACTACAATAACAACTACAAATACTATATACGCAATCAGCCAACCAATTTGACGTTTTCTACGCACCCAAAAAGCAGCCATAATCATTGAAATGATGTATGCTATACATTGGCCAATGGTATTAAATGCATTGCCTACATTTGTTCCGCCAAATGCAAGACCAAAAATTAGTGCAATAGCAATGCATGCAGTGCCGATATATGCAAAGAAATCAAGCACTTTTTGAAAACTCCAACTAGCTGAAGTTTTTGTAGTTGTAGATGAATTATTTGTTTTATTCTTTTTTGTCATTTTAACCTCCTATTTAGATATATGCACGGCAAGGTCTACAGTTTTATTTGAATAGCCCCACTCGTTATCATACCATGCAACAAGTTTAACAAAGGTAGGATTAAGCATAATGCCTGCCTTAACATCAAAAATGCATGTACGGCTATCCCCGATAAAGTCACTTGAAACCACATCTTCATCAGTTACACCTAATATTCCACTAAGTTCACCTTTTGAAGCTTTTGTTATAGCTTTTACAATTTTATCATAGGTTGTAGGTTTCATAAGAGTGCAAGTAAGGTCGACAACTGAAACATCCAGCGTAGGAACTCGCATGCTCATTCCTGTCAGTTTGCCCTTGAGTGTAGGTATAACCTCGCCGACCGCTTTCGCAGCACCAGTCGATGACGGAATGATATTCAGTGAGGCAGCACGTCCCGCTCTCCAATCTTTCTTGGTGGCACCATCCACTGTAAGCTGAGTTGCAGTTGTAGAGTGAACCGTCGTCATTAACCCCTCTTTTAATCCAAAATTATCATTAATTACTTTTGCAAGTGGAGCAAGACAGTTTGTCGTACAAGAAGCGTTGGACACAACTTTTTCTCCTTTGTAGGTGTTTTCATTGACTCCCATAACGAACATAGGCACGCCATTTTTACCAGGTGCAGATATAATCACCTTTTTAGCGCCTGCTTTTAAGTGCATACTGGCATCTTCAAGTTTTGTAAACTTTCCGGTCGCTTCAATAACCACATCCACATCATAATCTTTCCATGGTATTTTATTAGGTTCACGTTCTTCAAAAAACGCAATCGCTTTTCGATTTACAATAAGTTTCCCCTCTTTAACAGCCGCATTTCCTTTAAAAGGTCCATGAATGGTATCATGCATAAGAAGATACTGCGCATATTCAAGGTCTACAAAAGGATCATTTATCGCAACTACGACTGCATCCTCTCGACTAGAGCATGCTCGCAACACAAGTCTTCCAATTCGACCAAAGCCATTAATTCCAATTCGTACTTTTTTCATAACTAAACTCCTTTATTTTTAAAATCTTTCTTCCCTATTTTCCTATTAAAGAAAATTGTAATCAAAAGTAACGCAAATATTATCACGCATATTGTATCAAGACACGCAAGCAACAGCCCTGTAATTATGCTTATATTTGTTAGGAAAGCCACTAAAATTGTGACAACCGAAGCAAAAGTAATGGCAAAAATTGCACTTAAAAGTAAAATAGTTTGCTGATGTTTATCGACTATGGGTTTGACTGCTGGCTCACTTGTAGCAACAGATGTATGTTTAACCGCTTTCCACCTGTCGATTCGAGTCGAATACGACAAATTGTTTATATTTGCAAGCACGCTGCCCTGACTTTTTTCAAAATAAATAAGTGAGGTATCGCCTTCAAAGAATTTCACTCCAAATACGTTTTTAACTATATAACACCAAAAAGCATATAACAGCGCACTTAATTTGTTTTTAGGCTTTTGCTTGCATACCACAATTTGAGCATCTTGATTAGTGAAGTTATAAAACTCTTCCTTAGTAAAAGGTTTTCTGGCAATAAAAACTCCCTCTCCAAGCAATTTTTCTTGAAAACTATTTATCATCTGCTCTCGATTAGTATCATTTGGATAGACAATCAGTATTGCATTTGGCACATTAAAATCAAACTTTTCGCTTATATCTTGCGTAACCCCGATTATTAATTGCACATTAACATCTTGACAAACAGCACTGACAGCTTGCAAAAATTTCTCTGGTTTTTCAGTTACAGGTACTAGAACGTTTATCATAGCCACCTCTTTAAAGTTTTTTGAGCCGTCTTGTATGACGTCCACCCTCAAAGTCAGTGGTTAAGAATACTTTGACTATTTTTATTGCTTTCTTAATTCGTGTATAGTTGCCAGAAAGCACCAGTACGTTCGCATCATTATGTGCACGTGCAAGCGACGCAACTTGAGTGTTATTGCATAGTGCTGCTCTAATTTTAGGATTTCTATTTGCGGCTATACACATTCCAACCCCAGTTCCACAAATGAAAATACCCACATTTCGACTATCTTCAAGCACTTTGGCACATCCCGCTTTGGCAAAATCTGGATAATCATCTGCCACATCACGACTATAACAGCCCACATCAATGGCTATAATGTTTTCCTTATTAAAAAACTTTTTAAGCTCTTCTTTTAATAGATAACCCGCATGGTCACTTGCCAAAATTATCATAAGCTCTCCCTTATTTTATTTAATAAAATTTTTATCCCTTGTAAAAGTTGCAAAGCCGTTTGATAATAGACATCAAAGGTTTGCCCATAAGGATCCATGATATCATGTCCGACAAGCGCTTGAAAGGATATAACTTTTCCTATTATATAATTTTTTTGCGCCTGCGACATTGTCACATACAGTGTATTTTTGTCAATTTTGCCAAGTTTTACACTTTTTCTATTTGCCGAGCTTGCATTTAAAACTTTCAGAGTTTTTTTAGCATTTTCCGTAATATTATCACCTTTTGCGTCAATACCTCGTGAACTGACTTTTATATAGTCAATTTTTTGCTGTTTCAAAAGTTTTTTCGTAAGACGCTCTGCCATAATACTACGACACGTATTTCCTGTGCAAACATAGCAAATTTTTATCATGTTCTCCTCGGATAGATAAATAATATCATAAAAATAAAAAAAAACAAAGTAATTAAACTTTATTTTTTGTTTTTTATATCAACTTTTTTATTTTGCCAAAGTTTATCTAAATTATATTTTTCTCGCATCGGCAATATAAAGCTATGAACAACCACTTTATCAAGGTCAAAAACTATCCACTCGCCTTTATTGTAGCCTTCTGGAAAAACTTCAATTTTAAACTGCTGCATAAAGTTTTCTGCAAACTTTTTATTCTCCACTACACTTGTAAAATGCTGTATTAAAACATAATCATTTAAACTTTTTTCACCACTTATATCATAAAGTGCTAAGTTTTTACCTTTTTGTGATTGCAAATATTGAAAAATTTCCTCGTACACAACTTTCTCCTTTCAATAATTTTACTTTTATT
>CAOQRA010000028.1:7399-15512 GCA_948512295.1 uncultured Eubacteriales bacterium | reverse complement strand
GTTCTGCAACGAAACACATTTTTTAACCTCCTTTTAAACTGATTTGTGTTTTTTCACACGTATATGTATTGAGACACTTTTTTTCTACCAATTTTCATTTTTTCCTTAAAACTCTTGACAAAATTGTAATGAATTGCTATTTTTATAAAAAGAGAGGGGTTATGGCAAATGAAATTACCGATAAAGATAAAGTAATAATGGAAAATTTTGGAAAAAGGTTAAACATTTTGTTAAAAAAGGTAAACTTAAAGAAAAAAGATTTCGCCGAGAGAATTGGTGCTACTGATGGTATTGTTAGTAAATGGACCAAAGGGAAAGTTAATCCAACAATGACTACCTTGTTTGAAATTGTAGATTTTTTTAATACGAACTTCCCTTACACAAATCCAATTCAAACACTCTTTCCAGAACTAGTGGAAAATGAAATTAAAAAAGTTAAAGCTGAACGAAACTACTCAATTTATAAAAATTATAAAAATGAAATTGACACAACCATAAAGGACTATGAAACTAAAATAGCCCAAATGAAAGAGGAACGAAAAAAAGATGAGACACTAATTAAAAGTGCTCAAAGGGCTTTACACACCTATAATAAAGTATTAGTATTAAGGGATGCTATTTGTAAAGTTCCAATAAGTTTAAAGAAACAGGTTTATGAATATTGTCCTCAGGAATATTTTAATGATGTTGGACTTTATTAAAAGTGTAAAAAAATCTGTAAAGTTGTTTACAGATTCTATGTAGGTTATGAAACCTATTTGATTTATAAATTATATTTAGTATATAATAGAGCATACTCAATGTGTAAAAAATGGAGTGTAAAATTACCATATAAAAGTTGTTTTAGTTAATGAAAACACCTGATAAGGTGGGGGTCGGTGGTTCGAGTCCACTCATCTCTACCAGAAGAAAGGAGTGGCAACACTCTTTTTTATACCCACCTTTTATGAGCGAACGCGAATTTAAGGCACCTTAGTTGACGATTTGCCACTCATCTCTACCAGAGATTCACTCATTTCGAGTGAATTTTTTTTATTTCTAAAACCCCACCTTGTGGCACGAAGTGACACGCAAAGTGAAGCTTTGCATCAGGGTGTTCCTGCACAGCGAACAATGTGAGCGCTAAGGTTCTGCCGTATGGCAGGTTCTTCTAAGGTGGGGGTCGGTGGTTCGAGTCCACTCAAGCCAACCAAGTTATAGTGCCTATTTTAGGCACTTTTTTAATGTTTTTATAACTATTTTCAGTCAAAACAACTGTTGCAAATAGCACTAAATTTTGTTGCAAATGTTTTTATCCTAAAAATTGGCATAAAAAAGACCGAGAATAAGAAAAATCTTACTCTCGGTCTAAAACGCTTAAAAACTATATAAAACTGATATATTTGCAACAAATTGCAACAATAGATTTATTTACTCCAAGTTCATGTGCGTTTGTTCAAAAACTATATCTTTCAGTATTAAAGTTTCTTTGTTATATAGGTTGTCAACAATAATCTTTGCAACTTCTTCTGTGCTTGCAAATGTATCTTCAACCCCCGCAGGCACATAATTTCGATTTGTTTTCCAAAATTCAGAGTTTATTCCGCCCGGGTAAACGTTTACAACTTTAATATTCGTTCCAAAAGTTTCTGCTCGCAAACATTGTGCGTAGCCCTCTTGTGCCCACTTGGCAGCGCAATACACACTTTCAAATTTAAAGGCTCTTAACCCAGATTGAGAAATTATATTAACAATTTTCACAATGTCTTTGCTTGCTTTTATATATGGCAATGCATATGTGGTCATAAGGATTGTTCCATACACAATGGCAGGGAAAACTTCATCAATCTTTTTCTTGTTGTTGTCATAGATTGTTCCAAATCTACCAACGCCAGCATTATTAACAAGGCAAGTGATGTTATATTTTTTTGTGATGTCAGAATAGAATTTTTTTACAAATTTTTCATCACTTACATCTCCAGCACAAGTGACAATATCTTTGTTTGAGAATTTGGAAAGTTCTTTTTTTGCCTTTTCCAAATTTTTCTCATTTCGTGAAATAATACAAACATTCTCGCCTTTAAGCAAAAACTCTTTTGTAAGTTGCCTGCCAACACCTTTTGAGCCACCTGTTATGATTGTTATATTTTTCATGAATAAATTCTCCTCAATTTTATTATAACACACAAATTTGCTTTTGTATCACTTTTTCACAAATTTTTACATTTCAAAATCTTTATTATGTTTTCTTCGTCTTTCTTCTTTCTCTCGCATAAGTTCTGCAAGTTGTCGGTCAAGTTCGTCATCTTCAAGAATGCTGAGACTGTCGGTTTGATCTTTCACTTTATATTGTTCATTAAAAACATTTGTTGCTTTGTCAAAATAACTTTTATCAACGGAGTTATATGTTATTATCGTTGTTTAATATATTCGTATTCGTACAAAGAAAGTGGTTGACCAACTTGTATCTTTATTTACCTTGTATAAGATAGCTAAAAACATATGTTTGTGTAATCCTATATAGCATTTATCAAAATACTTGATTTTCAAAAACTACCTGAAAAAATGCATAAAGATAAACTTTCAATTCAAAAAGAGCATATAAGTATTTTGAATTTTGGACAATAATTGATATAATAAAGTAGGAGGAATACATGACGACTGAGGAAAATTTTTGCATAGCAATAAGCGTTTGCGCTTTTATACCTTTTATATTTGGAATATTAGGCGTTTCCATCTCTCATAGCACTACAGCTTTAGTTATTATGCTTGTAAGCCTAGCCGGCATAATAGGTGGCATCATTGGCTTTTTAATATATCATAATAAAAACAAAAAGGCTGCAACTTCACAAACTAACACTTTACAAAAAGAGCAATCTGAAAGTGAAGATGGAAAGCAAAATTAAATTTAAGAACTTGTCAAAGCAAAAGAGAGAAGTATTGGATTGAACTTCTCTCTTTGCTTCGGATTGCTCTCATTTGGTGCTGGTGGTGGGAGTCGAACCCACACGTCCTTGCGAACTCAGGATTTTAAGTTGTTCTAACCCAGTTTTAAGCGGTGTTGTTTATGGCTTTTTAAGGTTGCCTAAAACCGCCTAAACTTCCCATAAATAAAGGCATTCAGCCATTTTCAATTTTCAAAATCACTACATCCCTTTAAAATAGGGATTTTTCTCATTTTTAGAAACTTTTGCGACAAATTGTTAGAAAATTAAGAATATCTTATGACAAATAATATCAAAAGATAAAATCTAAACGCTTTGTGCCTTTATTTTATTTCAACAACTCTTTAAGTGCTGTCTTTTTACTCTCATTGAGTTTTTCGATTATTTGCAAGTTCTCTTTGTCAAGTTTATATGAGTTTACATTTTCATAAAAGAATTCTTCTGGCGTTGTCCCACAAGTTTCGATTATATCTAAAACAACTTGCATTGAAGGCTCAAATTCACCCGCTTCCAACTTTGTGATATAAGCGGGATTTTTGTCTATGTCCAAACTTAATGCTCTTGCACTTAAATTTGCTCGATTTCTAAAATATCCTATTCTTTGTATAACATCTTTTAAATCCATTTTTACACCTACCATTGTAAGTATAAATTAAGATTGAACGAACCTCATATTCGACACAAAGGATAAAGTTAAGTAAAAAGAAATATAATATTGCCATATAAAAAATATTTCAACTTTCTCTTGACTTTTTAGGCAATATATGTTAAAGTATAGGTATATTAAAAGGAGTTTTTATGAAAAAGAAGATTTTTGCCACAATCTTGTTTGTTATGACTACATTTTGTGGAATGTTTCTTTTAACAGCTTGCGGAGGAAACGATGATAAAGTGTATGACACTATAATTGAAGCTGGCGAGAATGGACAAGTTGAAGTGATAGGGACAACAGACGAATATCTTTATTTAAAACCAGTTGCTGATGACGGATATTATTTCTTAAAGTGGGAAGATTACTATGGCGAAAATAATCCATTCGAAAGTAGCAATTCTGGTAATGACAACTATGAATCTATTATTCAAGTCAGAAAGACCGCACCTGTTCAACTATCATTCAAAGCAGTATTTACTGACAATGCTGATGAATTTGTCTTTTTTGACGGAAATCCGTTTAATATAACTGGAACAAACGGCTTGTCTGTGAAAATAGATTATCTACCTTATGCACACAAATCCTTCCCAGCTTGTTCTTACTATATTTATGGAAATGAGAACTTAGTTTTGAGCAAAGTTTTTAATGAATTTTCTTCGCCAAACTCTAGTGTAATAAATAGTGTTCAACATATAAAAAATATTACACTTCTCCCATATCTAGATAGAACAGTCATTTGGGACGACGACTTGCCATCGCAAATAGATTTGACTTTTATTGACATGAGAGATAAATGCTTAATTTCTGTTGATACGATTCTAGAAAACGAAGAAAATGAGAATTGGACAATCAAAGGTTTGACCGAGTATATGGTATGCAATAAAGGAGAGTCTGCTGTTATAGCTTTAACCGATTATTGTATGTCGCATGTTGTAAATTTTCAAAGTTGTTATGTGTATGAGTGGGAAAATGATAGAGGCGAAGTAATTTCAAATGATAAATATATTGAAATTACACCAAGCGAAAACATGACATTTCTTGCAAAATTTAAAGAGGCTGACGAATTCTTTGAAGATAGCAACGGCAGTTGCTTCTGTTTTTCAGAAAATAAAGATCACACCTTAACATTGGAGTCCTTATATAGATTTAACTCTTTCTCATTAACTATTCCAAGTCAAGTCAATGGAAAGATTGTCACAGGGATTTCCAACTATATTATAAATTCTCCAGAAATACATAACCTTGAAGTTCCAGAATCAATTGAAAATTTTGGAGATAGAGCATTTGCTTATTCTTCTTATACTAATACATATTGTACTATATCACTCTTAGGAGATAAGCAAAATCTTGAATTCTCAATGTTTTATGGTATGCAAACTTCTCAATATAATATGAATAAACTTAACTTTACGCAAAAGACATTTGAAAATATGGTCAACAACCAAGTAGCAAAGCTTGTTAAGAATGCAAGCTTAACTCTTGAATTTGTGGAGCAAGAACATCTTGGGACTGCACTTGGACATTATGAAATTGGCACAACAAAAATTTGTGTTCCAAAGCTGGAAGAAGGGTATGTTTATACACCAAACTTTTTGAATGTAATGGTGCACGAATTAAGACACTTTTATCAGAACGTTGCTATAGGGCAAGTTGCTGGTCTTTCTGTGGAGAATTTAGTAGTCCCTGCAACAGACAATCAAATTGGTGCATGGAAATATCTTGATTATATATCTCCTACTGAGGATTATAATAAATATTGGTATAATGCAACAGAAATTGATTCAAGAGAATATGCTTATAGTGTTTTAGGATTTGATATAGTATAATTTAATCAAAGCAGAAGATTAAATGATATCCGTATCTTTAGACAAGTCAAAATTTGGCTTGTCTTTTTTATTAGTGAAAAAGTGACACAATTAGAAAAATTTTAACCCCTAACCGATTTTAAAAACTTGTCCCTATATAGTATAGAGGAACAAAAAATTATCATGGTATTGCACATTGATGCTACGATTTTATTATCAAAAAACAAAAGAAAAATTTTCAATGTGTCACCCGTTGAAACATTGACTTTGTTAAAATATGCTGAAAATTTTTTTAAATGTATCAGGCATTGAAACATTTAAAAGGATATACTTGGCAAGAAAAATCTGAAAAACTTTTTCCGTATAGACAGGCGTTGTTTACACGGGAATGCTAAAATTGCATGAAAAACTTTTCCCGCATAACAATCCGTGTGTGACGCGGGAATGTTAAGATGGGCAAAGAAAAGTTGAAAAACGAACGAAAAACTTTTTTCCGCTGTCAAAGACGTGTTGACAGCGACAATGCTAAAATTCACAAAGAAAAGTCGAAAAAATTTTTCGCTGTGACAAATGGTGTCACAGCGAGAATGTTAAGATTTAGTCATTGAAGTAAAAGGAGGTGTGAAATGTAAAAGTTAAAAGTCGAAACAAAAATTTAAACAAAAGGAGGACGAAAATTGAACTTTTAAGACACGAAAAACAAACAGATAAGCAAACACTTTAAACAAGGAGAACAAGCCACAAATGGACGAAATTAAAACTGAGAACATCTTGAGAATAAGGGATAAAAAGTTGTTGGAAAGATTGAACAAAATGTATGACGAAACCAAAGATGTTGTTTACACTTCCAAAAACAATTTTCTTAATGACATTCTCAAAATTGGAATTCAAACTTTTGAAAAACAATAAGCAACTCAAGGAACTATCTCAAATGGTGGCAGATGTTTTCAATGAATATATTGGCAAAGATTTGATTTTGAACTCTCTCAATGCACAAATGAGTGAGATTGACAGACAATTAAACAACATGGCAAATGCGATTGCAAATGGCATATTCTCAAAAACAACAAATCAAAAACTCAATGAACTTGAACAAGAAAAAGAGAATTTAGAAATTAAGATTGCTCAGCAAAAGGCAAAATCAATTTCACCACTTGACGCTTACAAAATTTACAAATGGTTTTTGTCATTCCAAAATGTTGACACTTCCGATAAACTTGCTTGCAAGCGTATGATTTATATGTTTGTCAACAAAATTGTTTTGTATGACGGCTATTTTGATATTTACTTTAACTCTTCCGACGATGAAAGCAAAAACATTAAACTTGAGAACGCAGAAGATTATACCGAGATAGAAAAAGAACAATCCGGTTCGGATTGCTCTCCTTTGGTGCTGGTGGTGGGAGTCGAACCCACACGTCCTTGCGAACTCAGGATTTTAAGTCCTGTGCGTCTGCCATTCCGCCACACCAGCATATCGTGGTAGATTTTAATTAATCTTTATATTTGCACTAGTCCCAATATTTACAGCGCCTTAATTAGAAAGTTCGGAGCAGGGACCCAAACTTTTAACAATTAGGCATAAGCCGTGTTAAAAAGTTTGGCGACGCCCAGAGTTGGAGGTACCACCCGGATTTGAACCGGGGAATGAAGGTTTTGCAGACCTTTGCCTTACCGCTTGGCTATGGTACCATGCTGGGGAGACACCTCTCGGCGATGGTTATTTTACACCTTATTGGAATAAAATAACAATCTTTACGCATACAAGCCTGACGACTTGACTCGCTATCCTCGTGGTCCCTCGTCCCAATCTCCCTCCGTCTATGGGGCGGAAACTTAAATATTCCCGCGTTTGAAATAATTTATATTAAATTAATATGACATTTACGGCAGTAGAGATCTCTTAGAAATAAACTGACTTACTTAATATACCACAGTGTGGTGCATTTGTCAAACTGTTTTTTCATCTTTAATAAAATTTATGCATTTTCACGTCAAAGTGTTTGTGGGGTATAGCTTTTTAATAAAAATTTAAATCTCAAGCGTTTGCATAATTGCTGGTATAATAAAATTTACCCCTTGAGCTTTTAGATAATCCTCAATTTGCTTTTGGTCATATAACATTTTTCCGTCATCTTGATGTGCAATTATTAAAAGCTTGGCCCCTACATCACTATAGGTAGCACTCGCTCCCCATAAATTCATGGATGCGTCAAAGGCGGTAACGTCTGCAAATAATACGTCTGCTTTATAATCATTTTTGAAGCGTATAGTGTCGCTAGTGACATACATTCTTGTTTTGCCATCGTCTAAAATAAATCCTACATTTTCATTAATCTCGCCTGCTGGCATTATATAACCATGGATTGCTTTAACAACTTCAACTTTCAAATTACCGATTTCAAAAGCGTCATTTTCTTTTATAACATTAATCTTTAACTCTGGCGTAAAACTTTGCACCTCTTTTGTACTGTAAATAGGTGCTTTAAGTTGTTTCAATGCTTCAATGTTAAAATGGTCGCCATGCCTATGAGTTATAAGGATGGCATCAGCAGTTTCCCAAAAATCTATAAATTCCTCACTATACTTTGTTTTACCCGGGTCAATCAAAATTCTTTTGCCTTTGCTTTCAACCATTATGCAACTTTGTGGAAATTTAGTTATTTTCATATTCTCTCCTTTATTTATTATTATAACATATAACAAAAAAACGAAAATGTAAAAAACAAGGC
>CAOQRA010000028.1:0-7389 GCA_948512295.1 uncultured Eubacteriales bacterium | reverse complement strand
CAAGGCTTTCGCCTTGATTTTTTCTATGGAGCGGGAGACGAGGATCGAACCCGCGACTGTGTCACAAATCTCGCTTATGTTCATTTTTACATTATGCAAAAATTTCACTTTTTCGCTCGTTTGCTCCTTTTTCCCAAAAATGCCAAGGCTTTTTTGGGATACCCTAATTTCACGGTTGAGGTCGCTTTCAAGAACAAAAAAACAGCACCCTCTTGGTGATGTCTTTTCATGGAGCGGGAGACGGGGATCGAACCCGCGACCTCAACCTTGGCAAGGTTGCGCTATACCACTAAGCCACTCCCGCATGCACCATGCTATATTAATATAGCAAATTTTAATAAAAAAATCAACTATTTTTTATATTTTATTAAAATTTTTCTTATCTTGTGATAAGCCAGGTGCATAATGTCGCTGTGATTGAGGCAATTATAGGCAGCAAAAAGGATAACCACATGTGTTTGAGCAATATCTTTTTATGGTTTAAATCATAGATAAGCCCCTCTTCTTTGACAGTTATTCCTACAATCGACATGTTAGTCGTTCCGCTTTTAAAGGTGGTAACATAATCAAAATTGACAGCTTTTTTATTCAATTGAATATATCCTAACTTTTCTAAACTTAAAAGAATTTGAGTCACATTTAAACTAGGATCTAGTTCGTCATACATTTTATCAATGAATTTAAAGCTTTGCAGGTTGTAACATTCGTTTTTCCTTTGCAGATATCTTAAAACTTTTCTTTCGTTGCGATTTAACATTTCATCCTCTTTTATTTGCTGACATCTCGTATTGGTTTTAAAAAGAATACTATACATGCATACACAAGCACAATTGCTCCGCTGACAATTGGTAGCGATATTCTTCCACCCAAATTCAAAGGATAGAAAAGTGAAAAACCTAACAAAAACAAATTATATAGTAGCGCAGACGTATTTACAATTATCCCATAGATAAAAGTAGAGATATTTAAATAGCGTGAATTTTGGCGTAATATAATGAACAAAATTTCAAGTAGGAATAAAAAACCACTGATAAAAGCTACGAATATTAAACTCGAATCCAAAAAGGATAATCCAAGTTGCACTACAAGCAACGCCATAAAAACATATTGAAGGAGAATTGGATATTTATATGCCATGATTTTGCCTGGCTTTTGCCCCTCTACTGCGTTTACTTTACGCAAACCATTTCGGTCTTCCACATACATGGTTTTTGGGTTACAATTTATAATTGGAAGCAAAATAAAGCCATATATTGAGGTAACAAAAAGGGCTACATAAAGACTTATTCCGCCTATTGTCATATATTCTACGCCAAAGTAAGAAAGCATGGCGACGCTAAAAATACATATGATTGAACTCATTATAGCAATTAATATATTGTTTGCCTTTGTAGCTTTAATGCGGTCGTTGCGTTTTAATAGGCACATGATAAGCCAATATACCACGTTGAATAATAGGACCGCAATCAAGAAAGCGCCGATGAAAAGACCTAGCACCTCCGACTTTAACATTACTTCAAGCATGGAGGCATTTATGCGATAAAGCACCAGCGTTCCATCATAGGCTATTGTGAAAAATAAGCAAAAAGACAGCAGCGACAAAGCGGAGTATCCTAAAGCATACCAATGTTTGTTTTCATAACCCGAGCTGTCACTTTCATGATAGGTGTAAACTTGCTCTTTACTGCCCTCTCCCCCCTCTAAATTCATTAAAATTAAAAGAACTATATGATTTATGGCATTTGCAAACAGCACAATATACGTAAAAACTCCCCCTATTGCAATTTTGACTTTAAAAATAGAAGTACAAATCAGGGCTAAAATAAGCTCCAGCGCAGCAAAAGTCGCAAGCATGATGTTGTTAACAGCTTTTCGTCGAGCACGCGCATAATTGCCGAGCGACAGCATAATAATCCAATAAATTATATCTATAGCCAGCACACTTATTAATGTAACGCCCACTATCAGATATGAGACATTATTAGAGGCAAAAATGAGTTTCATTAAGGACACAGTAGTGTTTACATTAAAGCCTGGCGTAAACATTAAGCATAAAGAGATGAAGATAAGGATAGGAATTGCAATAAGGCTCCATCCTTGTTTCAGCCCGTATCGATTATAGCCCACCAGTCGTTTACGCCTAATCTTGTACACATGTTTGTTTTTTTTCTTAAAAAGTTTTTTTATAGAAATTTTGTAAGCTTTAGAAAGTGCTTCAATTTCAGTTGTAGTGGCTTCGCACTCGCCCTCTTCTATTTTACTAAGTTTATCAATTGACAAATTAGAGAGTGCTGCCGCATCCTCTAATTTAATATTTTTTTTTACGCGAATTTCTTTAATATTGTGCGAAAAATTATTCATGTGCCTAGTTTAACATCTTCCTCTTGATAAAGTCAAATAGTATGCAAAGTTAGCGTGAAAATTTTGTCTAATTACTGACTAATTAAAGTTAAATTTGTTAATACCTTATAGAGGAGGAAAAACATGATTGACCAAGATGGCATATTGCGACCTGATAATCCTCACGCACACATTGTAAAAAACAAAATACCCTGTATTGACAAAGAGATTTCACCAGACTACAGCTTTGTTAATGAGAATTTTCTTTTTCGGATTTGGGCTCGCCTTTTGCGAAGAGTTACAATTGCTTTTTTAGGCCCTTGGATTAAGTACAGATATCGACTTGAAATTAAAGGCAAAGAAAATATTAAAAAGGTGCGAAATCAAGGCGTAGTTGTAACTATCAATCATGTTCATAACTTTGATAACTTGTTGGTGGGCACAAAAATACTGAGCCATCGAAAATGCTTTTTTATAACTTTAAAAGACAATATAAATACGCCCTTTATCGGCTTTTTTCTAAAAACACTGGGAGGTGTTCCAATTCCTACTAAGCCAAAGGCCTTAAATTCGTTTGAAAAAGCCATAAATAAAATCTTACAAGAAAAGAACGCGCTGCTTGTCTGCCCAGAAGCCAGTCTATGGCCTTTTTATCGCGGAATAAGACCTTTTAAAAAAGGTGCGTTTAGATTTGCTGTCAATAATAATGTTTCTATTTTACCCATCGTTATTACTTTTAGAGGTAAAAAAGAAAAAGGCGCTTTTGCCTTGCGACATTATTTTACTGCTCATGTGGGGTGTCCTCTAAACGAGGACCTAGATATAAAAAACAAAGCGCAACGGATTATAGACTTGCAAAATCGCACATATAACTTTTACCTGAAAACAGTGGAAAACTTCTATAAAGAAAAACAAGACCCAAATTAGTCTTGCTTTTTGTTGTTGCTATCGTTATCTCGCCATAAAAGAAAATTATACCATTTGCGTGTGCTTGGCAAATTAGACTCGTTTTGTGCATCATTTACACAAACCTCTTTAGCTTTTACTCTGCCGCCATTCATTGACAAAAGCGACACCTTTTTTGCTTTTAATTTTTGACAGTTGCGAAGTTCGCAAGCGTCTACATATTCCGCTTTTACTTTTTCCGAATCCAATACCGTAGTGTTTATAATCTTACCTTTCAACTTTTTAGTTTCAATGTTCATGCACTCAAGTATATCTACTTTTACTTTTTTCGCAAATAAATATGTGGCGGTAACGCTGTGAGCTTTCACCTTATCCACTTCAATCTTATCTACAATTATGCTATCAGCCTTTATTGAACGAGCTTTTAGCGTAACAAGTCCGCCTTCTTCCCCGCGTTTGTTGCGAGTGTCAAAAAAGTTAAAATTAAACTTTACATCTACATAAATACCCATAATTTTAAATTCAAAAATGTTATCACTGCCTTCCTTAAGGTATTTTTTCATATCCTCTACGCTATTAAGTTTAATTATGCTCATGCTATGCTCCTATCAATTCTTTTATTAGTATATAATTTTTTGAAAATACATCTCCCCACCATCACAGCAGCAATAATCGTGGCTAAACCTCCAATGATTCCAAAGAAAATGGATAGAACCATTGAAGAATAAGAGGTTATCATGAAAAATTTACCAACAGCAAACATTGCACAGACTACAAGAGCAAGTGAAAGAGTTAATGTTATTATTCGTACAGGTTTTAACGGCAAACATAATGTGATTAAGTTTAAATATCCTGCAAAAGTAATTACAAGAACTAACAAAGATTGATATTCCTCAAGTATAAGCAGTCCGTTTTCGTTGATTATTACTAAAATTAAAGCAGCTATGAAAAGCACTAAAGCACGCGGCAACGATTTCTTGATAACATTAGGCAAAAAGTTTCCTTTGATTTGAGAAGTATTTGGCTCGAATGTAAGGATGAAAGATGGTATCCCTATAACAAACATCTCTAAAAGTTGAAGATATATAGGCTCTAGCGGATAAGTTGTCCACATGCAAATTGTAGCTAGACTTAAAAGCATTGCAAATAGAGTTTTCATTACGAACAGCGAAGCTGAATTTTGCACATTGTTGACAACCTGCCGTCCTTCTTTTACGACTTGTGGCAAAGCGGTGAAATCACATTCTTTAAGAACTAACGAGCTTATCCCTCTTGCCGCTTCACTTCCATCTGCCATTGCAATCGAGCAATCAGCCTCTTTCAAGGCAAGAGTATCATTGACTCCATCTCCCGTCATCGCCACTACATTTCCGTTATTTTTCAAAGCTTTGATTATTGCATATTTCTGTTCTGGAGATACTCTTCCAAAAACAGTGTAATCTGTCAATTTTGCCACGTCATCTAAACTTACTCCATCTAACGAAATAAATTTGTCGGCATTCTCGACACCTACACGCTGTGCAATCTTTGCCACCGTCATAGGATCATCACCTGATATAATTTTGATTTTTACACCATTATTTTCAAACCACTTAATAGTTTCAATTGCGTTTTCGCGAATGTGCTCTTCTAGTACAATTAAAGCTATTATTTTGCTATTTTTTCCACTTGCCTTTTCTGAGAACTTGCCCTCAAGCGCCGAAATTGCTAAAACTCTGTACCCCTTGTTTGCGGCTTTTTCTATAAATGCTTTTTGATCTTTAGTAAGCACGCAACCAATTTTGGTCGCAGCGCCTAAAAAGTACAATTTATTTTTTTCAAGTTCTGTAATTGAATATTTTCTTTCAGAAGAAAACTCCAGTGTGTGCAAGGCTGTCACTTTTTCGTTTTTACCAAAATGCTCTGCAAGTGCTTTAGAAGTTGCATTTGTGGCCTTTTGATTAAAAAGTATGCTTTGAAGAAGTTTTTCCGCTTTTTTCTTTGTAAATTTGTTATATGCTTTAAAATCTACAACTTTCATTGTGCCATCTGTAATTGTACCAGTTTTATCTAGACACAGCACATTAGTCCTTGCAAGCATTTCTATGGAATACAAATCGCGTACTAGCGTGTTTTTCTTGGCAAGTTTTATAACGCCAACTGCAAGCCCTACAGACACCAACAAATACATACCTGCAGGTATCATGCCAGCGAGCACGCCGCACGTTTTAACCACCCATTCTTGAGAATTGCTTTCTGGAACCATAAATTCTTTAACAAAGGTTAAAATACCTATTGGAATAAGCGCAATTGAGATAAATTTAATCATTCTATTTAAATCTTTAAATAAGTTGGACTTTGGTGCTTTAAATTCCTTGGCTTTTTGAGCGATTTGATAAATATGATTATCTTTACCTACTTTTTCTACTCTGGCATAGCATTTGCCAGAAACTAAAAAACTACCTGACAGCAGTTGCGCCTCTTCTTTTTTTCTTATGGAGTTGGACTCACCTGTAAGCATACTTTCATTGACTTCCACTTGTCCATTTACGATTTGGCAATCGGCGGGAACTTGGTCGCCATTTTCCAAAATGATAATGTCATCAAGAACTATGTCTTCAGCAAAGATTTCTTGAAGCACGCCTTGTCTTATCACTTTAACTTTGGATGCTGTAGACATAGAAAGTTTAGCCACCGCATGTTTTGCACGACACTCCTGAATAATGGCAATAATCGTGTTAAGTGCTGCCACAATAATACAGGTTAAGTTATTATAGGCCTTTACACATATTAAGGCAATTGCTATGCCAAGCCATATAAGGTTAAAAAAAGTAAACACATTCTTTATAATGATGGACAGATAGGATTTTGAGGATTTAACTTTTGTTTCATTCGTCAACCTTAAGTGTCGCCTTAATTCGACATCGACCTCGCTTAGCCCTTGCGAAAAGTCGGCAAAAACGCGTTCAAAATTTTGAACGTTATTGCTTTTTACCTTTGCGTTTTTGCTACTTTTATTTTTCATGGTCTTTATATGGACAAAGTATAATATATATTTAATAAAAAAGTCAAATCTATTTTGAAAAGAACTTGACTTTAAACCGCGAAAAAGGTATGCTTGAATTAAGAGAGGGGATTATGAATATTGAAGTATCTTCGACGCTAAAAAAATTGACGGACTTATTTCCTTGCGATTTATTTATCGTAGGCGGTCATGTGCGTAATTGTCTTCTGGGAATTGAACAAGACATACAAAATGACGTTGATATTGTAAGTGAACTTACATTAGATGAAGTTGCCAAAATTTTAAATAAAACTAGCTTTGATTTCAAAGTAAAAAGTAGAAACTTAGGCACCGCTATCATAACCTATAATGAAGAAAGGTTTGAATACTCCACTTTTAGACGTGAGCTTTACAATGAAAGCGGACAGCACACTCCTGAGCGCGTAGAATTTATCACTGACGTGACGGAAGACGCTAAGCGTCGAGATTTTACTATAAACTGCATCTATTACAACCTAAAGACAGACGAGCTCCACGACGTGTACCACGGAATTGACGACTTAAAGAAAAAGGTGCTACGCACGGTGGAAACTCCTGAGTTTGTTCTGTCAAAAGATGGTGCGAGAATTTTAAGACTTTTCCGTTTCCAATGCGAACTAGGCTTTAAGATAGAAAAAGAAACCTTGCAAGCCGCAATCAAATATGCAGATAATGTTCGAGATATCTCAAGCGAGCGAAGGGTTACTGAAATTATTAAAATTTTACACAGTTTTAAAAAATACACCACCTCCAAACCGAATGCTTTTATGCGGGCGTTTAGAATTTTTAATAAATATCAACTTTGGTCTACTTTTGGAATGGACGTGCCTAAGATTAAGTTTAACATGGTTAAAAAAGTGGAGCATAAATCTCAAGGTTTTCTAATTGACTTAATTGATACAGTCAATCCTGTCAGCGTATCTTACTACCTAGAAGGAACTTTAACTGAAATAGGAATACCAAAAAAGCAAATGCAGCAACTGATAAATGTGCTTTCTGGTTATTACTCGGCCTTGAACAAAGAAAGTAACAAATCATATTTCTTTAAATATTTTGATAATTTCCCAATTATTTATCTTTTGATAAGCAAAAAATCCAAGATCCTTGCTATGAAATATGAG
>CAOQRA010000027.1 GCA_948512295.1 uncultured Eubacteriales bacterium | reverse complement strand
ACCACCGAGATCTACACTCTTTCCCTACACGACGCTCTTCCGATCTCCATCACCGATAATGGGATGATTTAAATAAGCTAAGTGCGCTCTTATTTGATGAGTTTTGCCTGTGACGAGGGTACATTCCACTATACTAGTAGATACTCCACTTTTCAAAGTTTTAAAAATTGTTATTATTTCATCGGCATTTTTAGAGGGTCTGTCTTGAACGGTTACGTAGGAAGTTTTACTATCCTTTTTAAGATATGCTTTAAAAGCTTGTCCAGAAAAATCTGTGCTTCCAACCACTTCTGCAAGATATCGCTTTTCAATTGTATGATTTTTAAACGCTTGTAAAAGCATAGCTTTAGCGTCTTGCGTTTTGGCCACAATTAAAAGTCCTTGTGTGTTACGGTCAAGTCTATGAACTGCGTAAGCTTTGCCAAGCTTACTTACAACGCCATCCTCTCCTTCAACTTCAATTCCTGCCTTTTTGTTAATTACATATATGTTTTCATCCTCATATACTATGTCAAATTTAGAAATCGCCGTTTGATCGACAAAAATGGTGATTTCGCTTCCCATCAGCACGTCTATATTTTGTTTAACTCGAACGCCATCCACTTTAGCATCTTTATTTCGTATAAGCTTACTTGCGTAATTATATGAATACCCCTCTAAACTTATTAAGTTTGCCAGTTTATCATTTGCTTTAGCAATAAATGTTTTCTTTTCCATAAGGCTATTGTACTATAAAAATTAAAAAATTTCTATCATTTTTTAATATTTTATCTAATAAAATACTATAAAGGAGAACTTGTATGAACGAATCTATATTATTACAGGATGGTAATTCACTTGTCATTCACGGGGCAAACAAAGTGATATCCTCTACTCAAAATCAAGCGGTGGTGGAAACTGGCAGCAGTTTAGTTGTAATCTCGGGTAATGATTTGGAAGTCAAAAAACTCGACCTTGAAAATCATGAAGTGCAATTTAGCGGCAAAGTTTCAAATATCAAATTAGGTGGTTTAGGTGCGCACAAACAACCCTTACTTAAAAGGATTTTTAAATAATGCTATATGAAACATTATCACAGCCACTTGTCATATTATATATATTTTTGATTGGCGTTGCAAGCGGACTGCTTTTTGACCTGGTAAATTTATTGCTATGTTTTTGTAATAAAAATAAAATTTTGAAACAAATTTTAACTTTTATTGCAGTGGTTTGCAGCGCAATTATATTATATTTTACCAATTTAACGGTAAATTTCGGACGCTTTAGAATATATATTATTTTCATATATTTAATTTCCTTTGCTTTAGAACGTTTTATTATAGGAAATTTCTGGACAAAATGGATAAATTCTTGCTATACTAGATCTAAAAGGAAACAAAGTGGAGAAAAAGAAGTTTTATCTAATAATGTCAATTCTGGCAGTAATACTTGCCGTCGTTTTTGGCGTCGTCACAACAATAATACTAAATAACAAAAAAGGTGAACTTGATGATCTTAACAATAAAAATGAACAAATAGAAGATATTATTTGAAAAACTCATTGTGTGTGTAAAAATTTTATTGACATCAAAAAAGCTTTGTGATATATTTACAGTGTCGATAAAGGAAACAAAAAATTTAAAAAAGGAGGGAGTCATCCAAAAATGAGCAATGTCAAAACACTAAAACGTAATAATTTATTCTGTCATTCGGATGACCTTTCTTTTTAAATGAACAAAATAAAAATGAAATCCTCCGCATGGCTAAAACGGAGGATTTTTTAATGAAAACTAAAAAGCCAAATCTATGGCTATACATAAAAAAACATAAATTTGCAGTCTTTTTATTTCTGCTTTGCTATGTTATTGCAGCCGCTGCAAGTATTTTTCAAATTATCTTTACAGCTGCGGCGATTGAAAAAGTTACGCTGCTGGTGCAAGGAAACGCAAGCTTAAACGATGTAATTTTAAGTTTCGTATATGTAATCTTAATCGCAATTGCAAAGCGCGCTTGCTGGTACCTAACCAATGTACTTTATGAGAAGTATGCAGCAAAAATTATAGCAAACTTAAGCAGCGACCTTGCAAAACAAGCGTTTAAACTCACCTCTCAAACCTATACGTCTCACAACACAGGGAGTTTTGTAGAGCGAATCGTTTCCGACCCCGCTAGCACGCTTGAATACATGTTTGGCATAGTCGACATGCTTACTGAAATAATGGGCGCAATCGCAATAATCATTTACATCTGCACACTTAATGTATATATCGCGCTTGCCACAATCGGAGTCATTTCTATAGGCTTAATGGTTGAGATTATTCGACTTAAAATCAAACGCAAAAGGCAAAAAGAAATCAAAAAGCTTAACGATAAGGTATATTCACTTACAACGGAAATCGTTAGAAGCGAAAAAGACATCAAGTCACTCGGACTTGAAAATAAACTCAGTCATGAAACCAAAGATCTTTACACAAATTATAACCGCTACAACAGCCGCACCAATCTTTTGGATGCTAGCTTTTGGTCTTTTCGCAACGCATTTGCAGAAATTTGCGGAATTGCCATTTTAATGCTTGGCATTATTATGCTCGACCGCGGGCTTCTAACACTTGCCTCTTTTATGATTGTTTATTCAAATAACTCTTCACTTTCCTCACTTATTTGGGATTTAGGCCATGTAGGTGACCAGATTGTACACATTAAAGTTGCTACAAGTCGTATGTTTTCACTCTTTGATGAAGATGAATACGTCACAGAAAAGTTTGGCAATGTGGCTAAAGAAAATGTGCGCGGTCTTATTGAATTTAAAGCTGTAGCGTACACTTTCCATGACTATGAATATAATCGTAGTAAAGATGGCAAAAAACTAGAGAAAAAACTTGTAGGCGAAAGCAAAATCTTTGACAATCTTAATTTCACTATTAAAGAGAACACTACTGTCGCATTTGTGGGCAAATCGGGAAGTGGTAAATCTACCATTTTGAACCTTATGAGCAAAATGTTTGAAGTAGATAGCGGTGAAATCTTGATAGACGGAACAAACATCAATGACTTCGACAAACCGACACTTCGAAACACCATTTCACTTGTCAATCAGTTTCCTTATATATTTGATATGACTATACGCGATAATCTCTTACTTGCCAAAGAAGATGCAACCGAAGACGAACTAATCTCCGCAATTAAACGCGCAAATCTTGACGAGTTTGTTTTCAATTTGCCTAAAAAACTTGACACTCGCGTAGGAGAAAGCGGAATAAAACTTTCCGGCGGACAAAAGCAACGACTCGCAATCGCAAGAGCACTATTACGCAACTCAAGTATAATCATTTTTGACGAATCCACAAGCTCACTCGATAACTTTGCACAAGAAGAGGTAAAAAAGAGTATTGACGCGTTGAAAGGTCAAAGCACAATCATAATTGTCGCCCACCGTCTTTCAACCATCAAAAATGTCGACAAAATCTTCTTCCTTGAAAATGGCAAAATCGTGGACTCTGGCACCTTTGAAAAGCTATTCAAACGCAACGAACTCTTCCGAAAGATGTTCCTCGCTGAAGATATTTAAAACATAAAAAACACAACTATTTTTGTTGTGTTTTTTAACAATCAAATGATTGAAAGTTTTTATTTTACTTTTCAAGTTCAGAATCTCTTGTAATTATTGTTACATCACCTAAATATTTTTCGATATCAAACGGCAAATGTTCAGCACTAGTGACTAAAAATCTTCTAGTTGTTGGGATATTCAATAAATCTATCTTTCCAAAATAATTTTTAATCTCAATTGCCCCAAAAACCTTTTCAAGTCTACAATCTTCACTTAAATATTGTGAAATACAATCTCCAATTATATATTTAATGTTTTTATCGTTGCCTCCATATTTCCCTACGAAAATTTCATTAGTTTTGCACCCAAAATGTGACGCCAGCATCGGCTTTAACATCGGCTGCGAAATTAATTCACGCTTGATGATAGGATAGTAAATTCTCTTTTTGTTCTCTTTTGTGCAATCTTTGTAATGTAAATTAAAACCATTATAGCCCAAATCATCTATCAAGTTTTCAATATTAATCTCATTATATCTCTTTGAATTAAATAAAGCAGTATATTGATGAAGCCTTGCAATCCAATTTATTTGCTTTTTCCAACCTTCACAAAAACGAATATCAATGTTTTTGTCAAAAAACTCATTTGCCACATCCAAAAATTTTAAGTCAACATTTTGCTCTTGCCCATCTACAATTCCGCGAAAACAATCTAATTCGCCATAAGCATTGCAGTTCCCTACAATTTGCAAAGTGTTTTTATTATCGACAAAAACAAAAAAATCATTATCCACAAGCCATTCTTTTATATGTTTCATATCGCAAAGACAAAGCGGAGTATTTTTGCAATATTTGTAAAACTTTTCGCAATTATCAGTATAACCATTCGCAGAAGAAAATTTAGAAGCGAAACCTTCCCATCTCCCCTTATTAAAAGTATTCAATTCTCCAAAATGCAAATTTTTCACAATAATATATTATCATAAATTAAAAAGACTTTCAATCCCTCTTTTCAAATAAAACAAAGCTTATTTTGCTCAATTAGCACCCCAGGTAGCACTGCTCACACATTACACGCCCCAGATGGGACGACGCGTTAAGAAAATAAGCCTTTGGCTTATTTTTAGCCAAAGTCGGAAGCTGCTTGCCCGCGGTCTGGGTCCGACAGGACTTCGAACCGTAGGTTTGAATCCTACTAGCAAAATAAAAAACCGCAAACGCGGTTTTTTATTGGCGCCCCAGGTAGGATTCGAACCTACGACCTATCGGTTAACAGCCGAGTGCTCCACCACTGAGCTACTGAGGCATATTCAATTTTTGTGATGTTTCGCACTCGGCAGTTAACCTCTATCGGTTTAATTCCGCTTAACTAGTTTATCTTTTTAACTACCGACTCTTATTTTGCGCTCCATACGCAGAAACTTCGTTTCTTGGCGCTCAGCCCCCGTGCTCCACCACTGAGCTACTGAGACAAATTTTACATTGCTAATAATATCATATTCCTAGCCCATTGTCAACAATTTTAATCAGAAATTTGAACATTTTTTATATATTATATATTTATTCGCAGATGTCTTTTTTATTGCAAATTATTTGTTTGAATAAAATTATTAAATGTATACCATACTAAAGTCATGAAAAAATTATATGTTTTATGCTGTTTTTTCTTGTTTTTGATTTCTTTTATGCCAAATTCTCCAACATGCAATGCTGAGGAAATTCTTATTTATCAAATCTACGATGAAAATGAAACGCCTCTTACCCAGCGCGAAGATGTGGAAGTCGGCGACAAGTTTATTGATCGCAATTTTAACGAATATGAAATATACCTCGTGGACAAAACTAACCAAACTGCAAAAGCAAGATACAATAAGACGTATGAAAAACCCAAAATCACTAAAAACAGCGATGTAGAACCTATCTCCTCTAAACCGAAAAGAATTGCACTTTATATGACGCACAACGATGAAAGTTACATTATAGGTGATGGAACTGAGAGCGTGTATGGAGCTGGCGGCATACATGATATCGCAAAGACAATAAAGGCCGAACTTGAAAAGTGCGGAGTCCAAGTAGTGCTAGATGAAACCTTACATATACCGCATAATTCAAGCGCCTATTCAAGAAGCAATGCAACCGCAAAAAATCTTTTAACCAAATCACCAGATGCAATTTTTGACATTCATCGAGATGGCACAAGTAGAAACTATTATGTGACAAATGTGAACGGACAAGAAAAAAGCAAAATACGCATAGTTTTAGGTCAATCAAATCCAAATAGTGCTGAAAACTTAAAGTTTGCTATGTATCTAATGTCAGTTGCTGACGTGGAATGTCCATGGCTGTTTCATGATATATATTGGGGAAAGGGTCATTATAATCAGGCGCTATCAAATAAGGCACTACTGTTTGAAATGGGAACTCATACCATTGAAAAAGAGTATGTAAAAGATGCCGCCAAACAACTTGCAAAAGTAATAAATGCTACATTATATAAAACAACGGTGGACAATGGGGATTTAACAATAGGAGAAAGCAATACTCAAAATAAACCTACAGTAAATGAATCTTTAGAGGAATCTTCATCAAACTTAACAATTATTTTAGTGTGCGTTGCCGCTGGAGTAGTTTTAATAACAATCGCGATAACCTACGAAATCATTACTAACAAAAAGAAAAAGAGGTAACTAAATACCTCTTTCTTGTACAAACTTTTGAATTTTAGCATAAACAGATGTCCATGAGTGCGCTATATCCAAATCGAAACAATCTTCTATGGCATAGTTATCCCCTTTGAATAGCAAACTTTTAATTCCAATATTTTCCATTGCTTTGCAATTATGCTCTAAGTCATCTATCATAAGGTCAAGGCCATTTAAATATGCAAAATTGGATTTATTGGAGCAGCCCATTATAAGCTTATCATATTCAATTTGGTTGTCATTTAACCAACTTTGCAAGCTGCCCACAAAAGGTTGAAAACTTGGCCTGCTTGTTATAATGTATATTTCATGTCCATTTTGCTTTAAAAGCTTGATAATTTTAGACGCATTATGATATTCCTTATAAAACTTCGGATTGAACGCTTTGATCATTTTACAAAATAATCCAACTTTGTAATTTTGGGTTTTAGAGATTTCGCAATACTTAAGTTTTTTATCATTGGAAGAGGTTTTTAATCTTGCGATATACTTATATAACAATGAATCACATGAAAAAAGTGTATAATCTACATCTATTCCTATCTTTAAATTAGCCATAGAGTATATTATACACTTTTTATTACTTTAATGCAAACATAATGCTACCTTTCACAAGGATTGTTCATCATTGCCATTTGAATAAAGCCATTATCCGCTGTATTTGAATAGTCTTCCATTGCTTTAGTGCAATTATATTCAATAATTTCCTGCGTCATCTGACAAATTGTTTTATCGTCATAATTAGGATATTGTTTCGCTAGTACCACCTGCAGAGCCCTTGACAGAGTCCCGACATTCACTGGTACACTTGAGTCCACAAGCTTCAGTCTTAATTTTTCTGAACAATTTGCGAGAATTTGCTGAGCGAAATTAATAATTAAAAACTCAGCACTTCCTTGAGAAACAAAGTCAATAAAACTTTGCCTGTTTTTAATCTCTGCTTGAATTTTTTCTTGTTCTTCAATACTCGGCACCTCGGCATGGCTGTATATACTTTGGCTGCCGCTTGCCTTAAGTATTGATTCATAATATTCATTTCCTGTAATTCCTGCATAAAGATAGGCATTCAACTGTTCTTCCCAAGCAATGGGATCATAATATGGCAAACTTTCATAAAAATTCGTATTATTACGTAATAGCTCAATAATTCGTGGCAACGCTGCTTGGCGCGTTTTTATAAGTTCTATTTTTTCACGCTTTTTAATGATTTCTTCTTTAAGCCAAGGATCATTTTGATCGCTTTGCAAATATCGTTTGAGTTCATCTTGCTCATTGCCAAGAATATAATCGGTTATCGCATACATATCCGATTGCATTACCATAAATGCATTTTCGTATAATTCTGGATCTTCATACTTTTGCTTCATTTTGGATATTATTTCCATTAACTCTTCATCGCTAGGCATTGTCTTAGTATGCTCTGCATAAAACTTTAAAGTCTTTAAATCCGAAGCCCCTACTCGATTTAGACCAGAATTTATAATAAGAAATTGGTAATGCTCGAGCGATTTTAAAGACGCTTGTGCACTTTCAATCTTATCGAGCGCCTCAATGAGTTGGTAGATATTTGCTTCCTCACAAAGTTCATGAACAAATTCAGGACGCATTCTTGCAAAATCTTTTAAAAATTCCACACTATATCCAAAGCGATCCGAACTAAAGCTTACACATTGTGCCAATAATTTATGAACGATTTTATTATTCCAGACCTCGTTGGCGTTATTAGGGCGCTTTCTAGGCTCGTCTAAGATAATCAAATCAGCATTATTATCTCGAATATAAGAATTCATTTTAGAAATATCAGCAAGGGGAACCATAAAATATTCCAAATTAAAAGGTTCTGTTTTGTCCTTATAATTATCCCAAGTAGGATCAAGATAGTAATATCCGTCAATACCGTACTTGTCATCTTTAATATATATAATAAGATTTTGATGATACCCCGCCAAGCTTTTATTATCATATGAAACAGCGACATTGTTTATATAAACTTTAATATTTTCATCTGCAATTTCACTCATGATGGCTTTTAAAAGATTACTATATCCTACACAGACTATATTTTCTTTATTTAAAACTCCGTATACTGATCGCGAAGACGAAAAATGTTCCTCCTCACTTTCTTCAATATATTCCCTATGAGTTATATCTAAATATACTGACAAAAGTTTTTCAAAAGGCGTCAGTTTTTTCTTTTTAATGCCGTTTGCCCGTTCAATAATTTGATTATTGGCACGCTCTACTTCCTCGACACTCCAAGTGTTTTGCAAATCTTCAAAGCCAAATAATATATTTTTCTTTTTTAAAGCTTCATTTAAGCTTTTTATTTCTCGCCATTGTGCAGAGGAAAAATGATGACCGCTTTCTACAATTGACATAACCATCTCTTGTGGGGTTATGCCAAAAGCTTGAAGTCTTTTAATTGAATTGTTGATAATTTTGTCATCTAACGCCGAGTTTAAATCGATAGCCAGTACAATTTTTACATCTTTATGATGCTTTTTGATTTGCATATAATTTGACATAGCTTGCTCAAAAGCTTCATCAGATTCTAAATTGTATAGAGAAATATAAAACTTGTCCAAGACTTATTCTCCTTTTCTTTTATATTTTAGCATAAGCTTTGCGCTTACACAAGAGCTATTTGAAAGTTTTTTCAAGATAGACCATACCTTTTTTAGCTTGCGCAAATTCTTTATTATGTGAAATTTTGTAACGCTTGCCAAGCATTTTAAAGTTTGACCCAGTTTGATGAAAATCAAACTCAACATCATGCTGTCGGCACTGCAAATATAAATCTTTCACCCAGTCAAAATCGCACTCTCTTGCATTTTGATAGGACTCGCCTCCCACTGACACCATGTCTATTTGACCTAAAGCTAGATATTTATCAAGCTTGACGCACTCAAGTATAGGCGAAACAAACACGTATTTAGTTTTTGCTTTTATATTTAATAGTATAGGCAGTCTTTCATCAACTTTTTGCTGACACTCACAAGTGACAGCAATTTTGACATTTGGATACCCCTCGCCCCAGTCACTTGGAATACATTTTTCAAAGCGTTCAATTCGTTTTGTACAGATTAAAAAGGTTACATCGCTTCGAATTTTAATCATCTTCCACGCCTCTTTGCGCCACTCGTCTGCCTCGGGGAGAAAAAAGTCGGAAGTAAAACAGGTTGCAACTTCGCTGCCAGCTGGAATTTTGTATTCACCGCTTCTTGTCTTTTTGAGTGGTAAATTAAAAGCCGTCTTTGAACGCGTGATTATGCTTGCGTCTTTATCATGACACTTATCCAAATAATAAACATAGCAATTTGCACAACCTGGGCTACACTTATGGCAGCCGTGCCACGGACTCCAAAACATAGAAAAACTCCTTTTCATATAAAGTATAACATGAAAAAGAGCTTTTTGTATATAGTTTTGTCTAAAAGTTTCTTCGGCACCTCGCCCAAAGAATGCTAAAGCATATGACAAAACCTCGAGGTTTTTAGACTGACAAAGTCAAAGTTGCCCTCCTAAGCACATTGCAAGCAGGGCGCTTTGAAAGCGACTCGTCGGTTTTAGAGTGCAAGCGTTGTCAAAGAAATTTTTCAAACTGCGTTTATTATTCAACTTCCAAAATATCTAATACTTCTTTAATTGCTTTGATTGCCTTGTCCATTTGCGCCTTTGTATGCGTAGCTGTATAACTTGTACGAATAAGAGCCATACCTACAGGGGTTGCAGGAGAAACCACTGGATTAACATAAACACCGCGCTCTAAGAGCAATTTACATGCCATAAAAGCTTTAGTGTCATCATAAGTATAAATTGGAATAATAGGTGTAGTACTTTCTATAATCTTTATTCCTTCAGCTTTAAGCCCTCTCCTCATATATTCGCTTATATTTTTAAGTTTTTGGACGCGCTCTGGCTCACGCTTTAAAATTCTCAAAGCTTGAAGTGCGCAAGCAATTTGAGCTGGAGGAATGCTAGCGCAAAAAATATAAGGACGTGAAGTATGCTTTACAAAATCAATAACGCGTTGACTGGCCGCCATGTATCCACCTATCGAAGCAAGAGACTTAGAAAAAGTGCCCATAATTATATCTACATCATTCTCAAGTCCAAAATGCTCCGCTGTGCCTCTACCATTCTTTCCAAGTACGCCAAGCCCGTGCGCGTCGTCCACCATCACTCTAGCACCATATTTTTTAGCAAGGTTGACAATCTCTGGAAGTTTGCAAATGTCGCCGCCCATACTGAAAACTCCATCAGTGACAATTAATATTCCTTTGTCTTCTGGCACGGTGGCAAGTTTACGCTCTAAATCCGCCATGTCGCTATGTTCATAGCGTAACATTTTGGCATAACTAAGTTTACATCCATCATATATGGACGCATGATTTTCTTTATCACAAAGAATATAATCATTTCTACCAGCAATAGCGCTGATAATACCAAGGTTGGACTGAAACCCTGTAGAAAAAGTCATAACCGCTTCTTTATGTAAAAACTCAGCAAGTTCCTTTTCAAACTCGATGTGAATATCAAGTGTACCATTTAAAAATCTTGAACCAGAGCAGCCAGAGCCATACTTTTTCATTGCCTCCACGCCAGCCTTGATAACTTCTGGATGAGAAGTTAAGCCTAAATAATTATTAGAGCCTATCATTATTGTTTCACGTCCTTCCATTTGAACAACAGTGTCTTGTCCTGAAGTGAGTGCGTGAAAATAAGGGTACACGCCAGCGTCTTTTGCCTCATCATATATGTGTCTTTCTTGTGTTTTCTTGAAAATATCCATTTTAAAACTCCTTTAACAATAAATTTTTTTAATTAACCAATCTAAAAATCTAATTGGCAATATTTTTTGTAATATGATAAGTAATTTTAATGCTCCCACGCTAGTCCTTGGCTGAGGCTTTTTCTTTCTTGCAAGTTTTACAATCTTTTTTGCGACTTTATCTGGACTCATGCCTTGACGTTCATACTTTTCAAACTTTTGCATAGACTTGTCCACTTTTTTGTCCTCAATCTTGCCTTTAATTCGAGCGTCAGTGAAATTGGTTTTGACGTCCCCAGGTAGCACTGTGGAAACATAGACATTGTATGGTTTTAGTTCGCTGCGCACCGTTCTTGTCAAGACTTCAATTCCCGCTTTAGTTGCCGAATATGCCGCTTGATATGGCAGCGGAAAAAGCGCTGAAAGTGAACAAGTGTTGATTATTTTTCCAAAACGTTGCTGCTTCATTATTTTGCCTACAAGAGCGGTATTAACTGCAACAGAAGTTAAATTTGTAGAAAACAAATTCTGTATGTCTTTCACTTTGGTTTCTACAAGTTCGCCCGCTAGCCCAAAGCCTGCATTGTTCACAAAGACATCAATTCTTCCTTCAAGCGTATAAACCTCATCAATAATCTCTTCCATTTTATCCGCATCGTTGACATCACTGACAAGACATTTAAAATCATTTCCCTTATATTCATTGCGCGCCACCCCATAAACTTTGTAGCCTTTTTGTAAAAACAATTTCGCTGTAGCAAGCCCGATTCCACTTGACGCGCCTGTAATTATTACAACTTTTTCCATAAGTTAGTGCATCCTTTTTAACATCACTAAGTATACACAAAACTTTTATATTTGCAAAATAAATTTACATTGAATTAAAAAAAATATTTTATAATTGCTATATGCCTTTATTTTAAAGGGTTATAGCGATTTTATAGCTAAAAAATTGATACCATTAAGGTTAAAATAAAAATGGCTACATCCATTGAAATTAAAGGGATATAGCCATTTTCGTTAATAAATCGCAAATTAAAAAATTTATTTCATAATTCTTGCACATGCAACGGCCAAAGCCCCGCTTCCAATATGACAAGAAACACTAAGTGATAATGGATTTATATAAGTCAGCTCTATATTAGGAATTGCAGATTTAACTTCCTGCGCAAACTGCTCAGCCTTTTCACGGCAGTTTGTATACGCAATCTCCAAACTCATTTCTCCGTTGTTATAAAGCTTGGCAAAGCGTGTTTCTAAATCTTTTTTAATAGCCGCAATCATTTTTTGTTTGCCAATTTGTGGATTCATAACTTTAGCATAAGCATCAAGTTTACCACCCTGAATTTGAAGTACTGGCTTAATTCTAAGAAGCGTACCTATGGCAGCAGCTGCAGGAGTAAGTCTTCCGCCTTTCTTTAAATACTTTAAAGTGTCAATCATAATATATATACTTGAATCTTTTGCTGTTTTTAAAAGATAGTCTTTGATTTCTAGAGCATTTTTACCTTGTTTTGCAAGTTTTACAGCATCTAAGACTGCTTGCTTTTGAGTAACAGAAATTCTATGATTGTCCACTACTTGTACACGCCCATTGTAATCTTCTGCCAAACGAGTGGCGGTATTACAACTTTCACTTAACCCACTTGACATTGGAATATGTACAATCTCATCATATTCTTTTAGGATTTTATCCCACAACTCAGTTACTTGTCCAATCGCAGGTTGAGAGGTAGAAATATCAGCGTCAGCCTCCAGCTTTTTATAAAACTCATCTTGTGTAAGGTTAATATCTTCAAAATACTCTTCTTCATCTACTATAAAAGGCATAGGAAGCACGAACGCTCCAATTACAGTTGACTCTGATTGTGTAATACCTGAATTACTATCTGTCACAATTGCTACTTTCATACTTTTACTCCTTGTCTTTTTAATCTTATCTTTGTTTTCTCTTGTTTATCGGCTAGTCTTAGTTTTTTTCTTATATCTCTTTTCAAATTTTTAAAATCTATTTTTTGACTTAAAAGTTCTTTATAGTCTGCTTTGGGCTGATTTACCATAAACTGACTGAGTTCATTTAGAGTGTCCCTTTTTAGCGCTTTGGTTTTTTCTGCCATTTGATTTAGCACCTTTGGATTGTCTATAAGGAAATTTAATCTTTCATCCAACTCTTTCATGGTTTTAAAGCTCATCGCTACACCTTTTTCTTTCATATATACAAGATTATATATTTCTTGCATAGGTGCATTTTCAGTTATAAGCATTGGGAGTCCTTTATTTATCATTTCAGTCACGCTTGTCCCGCCAAACTTATTCAAAATGAGGTCTGCAGCCGAAAGATAAAGCGGAACATCTCTTGTAAACCCAACGTTTAAAACCTTAATATTTTCATCAAACTTAGTGTTTTCTATTTTCTTAAAACTTTCTTTATTACGGCCATTAATCATTATCACTTGTGCCTTGCGACCTTTTAGTGACTTTATCACCTGCTTGAAAATCTTATATCCACCGCCCCAGTGCCCGCCGCCAAACATAATCATGATGGTAAAAACATCTTCTGCAAGCCCTAATTGCCTACGAGCTTCTTTTTTATCCACTACTTCCATAGTTCTAGAATCTACTGGAAGCCCCATAGGAAGAAGTTGAGCACGGTTGTAGCCCTCCCATTCGCATTCAGCTATAAAGTCTTCATTAGGAATGACAAAGTAGTCAATACCAATCCCCGCCTCCCAGAAAGGCGAATTGACATAGTCAAGGTTGGATACTATCGTCTTGCATGGCAAATTAAACATAAGTTTCAAGTCCGTTACGGCAATGGCCCCATAAAAATGTGTACTATATATCACGTCTGGCTGAAAAATTAGTATTTCTTTTAAAAGTCCATCTAAAGTGGATACTACAAGATCCTGCGTGGTACAAGAATAACGTTTATCCGGCTCTGCCTTTTTATAGTGTTTATAAAACGCATTATATAAAGGCAAAAGTCGACTTACGGCTATATTATAGCCTTTATCAGCTGTCCACACATTTAACTTTGTAGAATATTCTTTTAATAAATCAATAATCTTAACTTCGACGCCAGGCAGCTTTTCAAGTTTGGCCTTCATGCCGTTGGCGCAAGCATTATGCCCGTTGCCGGCCGTCACAGTCAATATAAGTATTTTTTTCATATTTAACCTCTTATAGTGGTGTCACGATTTTATTTTATCATATAATTACACACATTTCAAAATGATTAAACGGCAAAAATTGGCAAATTTTTATTTAAAAAATTATTTGCGAGCCCAACCTAATTATGTATAATTTGATTATAAGTGAGGAGATTACATATGAAAAAACTTGGTTTTGACAACGAATTATACCTAAAACTACAAAGCGAAAACATTTTAAAACGTATTGAAATGTTTAATAACAAGCTGTACATGGAGTTTGGAGGCAAAATTTTTGATGACTTGCACGCGGAAAGAGTCCTTCCTGGTTTTGACCCTAACATCAAAACAAAACTTCTTCTTAAACTTAAAGACCACTTAGAGGTCATCTTTTGTATCAATGCAAACGATATCGAACGTAATCGTGTGCGAGCAGATTTAGGCTTAAGTTATGACAACGAGGTGCTTAGACTTATAGATAATTTGCGTGCTATCGGTATATACATATCTGCTATAGTTATAACCTTATATAAAGGTCAGAACAGCGCCAATAAGTTTGCAAACAAACTAGAACGCCGCGGCGAGCGCGTGTATTTTCATTCCTATACAAAGGGGTACCCAAATGACGTCGACACTATAGTATCCGATGAAGGCTATGGTGCAAATCCATATATTGAAACAACTCGACCATTGGTTGTTGTAACTGCACCTGGTGCCTCTAGCGGCAAACTTGCCACTTGCCTAAGCCAACTTTATCATGAATATAGGAAAGGAAATAAAGCTGGCTATGCCAAATTTGAAACCTTCCCCGTTTGGAATTTAGGACTTAAACATCCAATTAACATAGCCTATGAAGCCTCAACCGCCGATGTAAAAGACATAAACCAAATCGACCCTTTCCATTTTAATGCCTACGGCACGCTTGCAGTTAACTATAATCGCGATATTGAAGTATTCCCAGTGCTTAATAATATATTGAAAAAAATTACTGGCAGTGAAATATATAAATCTCCTACCGATATGGGAGTAAATATGGTAGCAAGCGCAATAACTGACGATGAAATTGTTCAAGAAGCAGCTAAAAAAGAAATTATTCGCAGATACTTTAAAAGTGAATGCGAATACAAAAAAGGACAAGGCTCACTTGATACAATAGAAAGGATACAATATCTTATGGCAGAGCTCAATCTTAACACTGACTATCTTCCAGAAGTTTCCGTTGCCAATAAAGCTAGTAAAGAAAGTGGTTATCCATGTATTGCCCTGTCGCTTCCAGATGGACAAATTGTTGTAGGCAAAAACAAACCAACCATATCAGCTTGCGGTGCAGTTGTGCTAAACGCACTTCGTACACTTGCAGGACTTGACGACGACTTTGATGTAATCTCAGATGAGGTGCTTATGCCTATTGTCAAATTGAGGACAAAATATCAAGATTCAAAATCCAGCATTCTTACTCTAGATGATATTTTAATTGCACTCGCAATAAGCAGCAGCACAAATGAAAAAGCGAAAAAGACTATTACCCAACTTGACAATTTGATAGGATGTGAAGCTCATTCAACCTATATATTAAGCTCAAGCGAAGAGAGCGCTTTAAAGAAATTAAAAATCAATATTACATGTGAACCAAAATTTGCAGATAATAGATTGTTTATGAATTAACATAACTTTATTATAATAAAAAAGCTGTTACCAATCATTGGTAGCAGTTTTTTAATTACTTACTATTTCC
>CAOQRA010000026.1 GCA_948512295.1 uncultured Eubacteriales bacterium | reverse complement strand
CTTCCTAATCAATAAAAAATTATTAAATTTATTTCTCGCGTCAAGCTTAAAATGATTGAAAAATTATTTTTAATGTGTTATAATTTACCTATAAAAAGGAGAAGGAAATGATTGTCGTATGTCAAGGACTTGAACTTAGCGATGCGCTAATGAGAGTAAGTAAAGCTATATCTAACAAAATTACAAATCCCATCTTAGAGGGAATTAAACTGGTTGCCGAAGATGGTACTCTTACTTTAAGTGCAACTGATACTGAACTTTCAATTGAAAAGAAAATCAAAGCTGATGTTAAAGTTGAGGGTGAAAGCGTTGTTCCTGGCAGAGTAATAACTGAGTTTGTCAAAAAACTCACAAACTCTGAAATAGAACTTGAACTTAATGCGCAAAATCAACTATTAATCAAGTATGAAGACAGCGAAAGCGTAATTCAGTGCTATAATCCAGTGGAATATCCTGGTTTCAAAAAAGTGCAATCAAACGAGTATTTTGGAATTACTAAGAAAGATTTTAAATCAGTTGTAAACAAATGTATTTTTTCAGTGGCTGTAGATGATAGCCGTCCAATCTTGAAAGGAGTACTTTTTGACATTGATAACAAAGAACTTAACGCTGTGGCGCTTGACGGATATAGACTTGCAAGAGTGAAAAAGCCTATTGTTTCCGATTTCAAAAAGTCAATAGTTGTGCCAGCAAGAAGCTTAAATGAAATCAGCAAACTTATTGACGAAAGTGATGAAATAATCAATATCTATATTGATGAATATATTATCATGATAGATCTTGGAGATACCAAAATAACCTCTCGCCTTTTAGAGGGTGATTATATGAATTACAAACAAATTATTCCTGTAAATTATGAAACTTTTGTAATTGTTAATCGTGACCAGATGGTGGAAGCTTTAGAGCGTGCAACTATTCTTCTTCGTTCAAATCAAAATAGTAATTATGTCAAATTTGACATTAAAGAAAATAATATTTGTATTACAAGCAATTCAGAACTTGGAAACGTAAAAGAAAATGTTCCAGTTTCAGTTGCAGGAAAGGATCTTTTGATATCTTTCAACCCTAGATATTTTCTTGAATGCTTACGCGTAAACTCAAACGAGTTTGTTAAAGTTTGCTTTAACGAAGCTTCAAACCCATGTGTTATTGTGCCTACGGAAGATCAAGAATTTTTGTATCTTATTTTGCCTGTTAGATTTATGTAAGTGCATAATGCACTTTGTATTAAAAATTAAATAAGTATTATGAAGTATAAATTATTATAAATAAAAAACAGCCCACTTAGTCACTCAATTTTGAAACTAGCGGAAAAACAAAGAAACCTAAACCAGAATATCGGCTTAGGTTTTCTTTTTTGTGCTTACTCTCTCTTAACTGCAAAATAAAACGAATATCTCTGTCGTTGTCATAGGTTGTCGTGAGAATAATATACTCTATAGAGCACTAGACACTTGCCTTGACCTTGACAACAAAGAATATTCGTTTACACTAGAATAATAGAGAGAAGAAAACAAAAAGCAAAAGAGCGGATTGCGTTACGCTCTGCCAGCAACAGCTCTTTTGCAAACAAAATTGAGTTATAGGCGTGTGCTTGTCTGGCGAGGCGAAGCCGAGCCACTTGTATAACCAAGCGCACGCCTAAATGCCAAATTATATTTTTTATTGAAAAGCATTATGCATTTTTTATCAATATATGTTATAATTACTTTAGTATTATAGGAGAACTATCTGTGGAAAGTAAATTTGGATTAAGAACTAGAACAAGTAAAAATCACTGGCAACCTTGTGAAATTAAAAATTTTAAAATAACTAAACCTTTAATAATCTGTTTATCTGGCAACGGGACGAAAACCGAGTTGGAAGCAAATGGTTTCTGCAAATTGGCAGAAAGTCTTCTTGGAGACAAATCACAAGATGTTGATTTGTTAGGTATTTCATATGGTGTAAAAGATGAACAGCAGTCAAAGAGTGGCGAGCTTTCAAGTAAAGATGTAGAGTTGTTAGTAGATAATGTTTTAATTCCTTTGTGTAGAGATGAAAAAACTGGGAATATATTACCTCTAGAACATTGTTGTAAAAACCTTTCTCTAATCACTTTCTTCACATTTTGTCATGGCAACAAGGAAGTCAAAAATATTTTAGAAAAATTTAATGAGAGACTAGAAACTAAAGGATTATCTAAACAAGATATTAGCACGTTAACTCAATCTCTATTTGAGATAAATTATGCTAAAGAAACTGACTGTGTTCCGTTCCCACAAATTAGCGTTACTTCTGCACAAGATTCGATGGGAACTTTGTTTGGTTATTGGTATTTTGGAGATGATGAGTACGATGAAAAACTGAAAGACCATTATGCCATGGTTTGTGATAAACCAGGTCAATTTTGTAAAAAAGATTGGGTTCGTCCAGAATCAAGATGCTATGGTTCAATTACTGTTATAGCAGGTTCAATATTAAAAGAAAATCTTGACAAAGATTCATATTCAGTGCAAAGTGAAGAACATAATATAGGCTATTTCAAAAATGATGAAAGTGGTTCAACTCCTAATTTAAATGAAGAAGGACAAGTGTTAAGAAACGCCATGTCAATAAGTCTACAAAAGAGAGTAGAAAACAGTATTTTAAATCTTAATAGCCAAAGTTTTACACCATTCTATGTGCAACAATTAAATGCTGATTTGGAAAGCAATTTACCACAAGTTAATCGAATTGACAATTCGGTTGAACGAGAATTTTGTGTTTAATCATATTTGTATATTAAGTTAATTGCAAAAAACACTTCATCAAATTTGCGAAGTGTTTTTTGCTAGTTTCAAAGTTTACAGCCCTTGGGCTGTTTTTTATTTTGTTAAATTTTGCTTTTATGATATAATTGCAATGGTTTGGAGGGATAATGAAAAAAGTAGATGTAGTGCTTGGTGCATTTTTTGGAGATGAGGGTAAAGGAAAATTAATTGACTATCTTTCAGAAAAGGCAGATGTTTCTATTCGCTGTGCAGGTGGAAATAATGCTGGGCATACAATAAAAATAAAAGAAAATAAGTTTGCTATGCATTTAATTCCATCGGGTATATTTTCTGGAGCAACTGCTGTTATAGGAAACGGAGTTGTGGTAAATCCAAAGGTATTACTTGAAGAGATTGAAACTGTAAAAAATGCAGGTTTTAGCGTGGACAAACTTGTAATAAGCGATAAAGCACATGTAATTTTGCCTTATCATATTGAATATGACGAATTGGAAGAGTCTATGCGAAAGAACAAGATTGGTACAACTAAGCGGGGGATAGGTCCTTGTTATAGCGACAAAATGTCTCGTTTTGGAATAAGAATGGAGGATTTTATATCTCCAAATTTTTCTAAACTTTTAAAGCAAAACATAGATAACAAAAATAAAATTTTAGAGCTTTATGGCAAAGATAAGATAGATTATAAAAAAGTGCTTAAAGAGTATAATTCTTATGCTAAAGCGCTGGCACCTTATGTGAAAGATACAGTTGCGCTTTTACATAATAGTCTTGACGCAAACAAAAAACTTGTATGCGAAGGCGCACAAGCTACACTTCTTGACATTGACTTTGGCACATATCCATACGTGACAAGTTCAAATACAACAATTGGTGGAATACTCAATGGTACTGGTCTTAGTGCAAAGAATATCGGAGAGGTTTATGGAGTAATAAAGGCGTATTCTTCACGCGTGGGAGAAGGTCCTTATGTTACCGAACTTAAAGATGAAATTGGCGACAAAATTCGCCAGTTGGGTCATGAATATGGCACAACTACAAAACGCCCTCGTCGCTGCGGATGGCTTGACCTTGTAGCACTTAAGTATGCGGTTAGATTAAATGGCATAACTGCAATTTGTATGAATCATCTTGACACTGTGGGAAAGCTTAAAGAAATTAAATTGTGTGTAGGTTATAAACATAGTGACGGAAATGTCACAACCGACTACACCACTAACACGCAAAAACTTGAGAATATGGAAGCGGAATATCAAACTTTTAAAGGAAATTTTAATCTCAGCGGCGTCAAAAAGTATTCTCGCCTGCCGCAAGAGGCAAAAACTTACATAAAAGCGATTGAAAAGTACTTAGGCATTCCAGTCAAATTTATCGGCACAGGACCTGACCGCGAGGACATGATAATAAAATAAAAGTAAAAAACGTTAGCAACTGCTAACGTTTTTATGTAATTGTTTCAACTTCTTGTGGCCTTGAATTCTCGTGTAAATATAGTTTTTGGTACTCATAACAATTTTCAAGTAAATCCTTATGCGACCCGCTTGTAAGTATTTTTCCATCTTTTAAAAGGTAGATAATATCAGCGTTTACAATAGTAGATAATCTATGTGCAACCAAGATAACTATTTTGTCACGGCTTATATTATTTATAGCATCAATGATTTTACTTTGATTTTCATTGTCTAGTGCGCTTGTAGTTTCATCAAAAATCAAAACAGGACTATCTTTTAAGAATGCTCTTGCAATAGCAAGGCGTTGTTTTTGACCTCCAGAAAGTCTAGTCCCGCCCTCGCCCAATATAGTGTCATATTTATTAGGCTGCGACATAATAAAATCGTGAATTTGAGCCTTTTTACATGCCTTTTTTATTTGATTAACATTGGCGTTAGGATTGATTATTTTGAGGTTTTCTAATATTGAAAAATTAAATATGTAAGGATCTTGAGGAACAATAGTTATAGTGTTCCTAAGAGTTTCATTGGAAAAATCTAAAACATCGTGACCACCTATGAATATTTTTCCTCTCTCGACATCATAAGTTCTATTCAAGAGTTTTAAAATTGTACTTTTACCGCTGCCACTTTCTCCTATGATGGCAATTTTACTGCAAGGGCTTATGTCTAAGCTAAGATTGTTTAAAACTTTTTCACCATCGTTATAGCTGAAAGACAGCTCTTTTATTTGTATGTCTGGCTTTTTAGTTAATTTTTTAAAATAATCTTTTTCAGGAAAATTTTCAAAGCCTTTTCTATATCCGTTCAAAACATTAAATATACGTTCGGCGTAAAGTCCTCCATCCTTTATGTATTCCCAAGTGCCAATCATCCAATCTATTACGCTTGTAGCATCCGTTCTAAAAACAAAAATTGTAAAAGCGGTTGCAAAGGAGACAAGGTTATTGTTAATTAACAGCAGTGCAAGAGGAATGAATAAAAATGTCAAGACATTTCTTGTTATAACTGTGACTCTAAAAAGTTGATATTGTTTTTGCCCATACTTTTTTTCGATTTTTTCGAGCGATGTTAAAGACTTGTCTGCTTTTGATAATATTGAAGTTCGTATATTATTATTTTTTATATCACGAACACCGCGTATAGATTCGTTGATAAAGCCTATGTTTTTATCTGATTCTTGTTTTTGTTTGGTTTGGTCTTTCATTCTTTCTTTTATTCTGAAATGGTATACAAAGCAAATAACTAGGAATTCAAATATACAATAAAATCCAAGTATGTAATTTGCGGAAAAGATGTAAATATATACTGCAATCTTGGATAATAAACTTAAAAAGACATCAACCATATTAGTGTATATGCCGGAAAGTGCAGTTGTATCAGAGGACACCACTTGAATAAGATAGCCGCTTCCATATAAATCAAAATTTTCTGTTTTGAGCTTTAGTATACTATCAAGAATGTTATATCGTATATCCTTTGTAACTCTTGCTTTCAGTCTGTCGGCGCTTGTTCCCCACAAAAGCATGTGAATCACGGAAATTAAAAGCTGGAATAATAAAAGTAAAGCGCCGTTTACAATTAAATCATGCCCGTTTGCGCTTGTAAATGCTGTGAGAGTTTTTTCTGTATAAATTGGACACATAATAGAAATTACAGCAGTAATCAAACAACTTAAAACAGAAACAAAAGCCCAGCCTTTATAGGGTTTAATAAATTTTAACGATTTAAAAAAATAGTATTGTTTGCTTTTTCCTTTGTCTAATGTCATGGTACGATTATAATAAAAAAACAATAAAATGTCAAAAGATTATTGTTTTCAATTATTATTTTTGTCACTTTCCACTGCTGCCCCAGCCATTTGTACCGCGCTCGGAGGGAATTGATAAAAGATTGTCATAAGTTAATTCTTGTATGTCAAACTTCTCTACTCTATGTATGATGCCTTGAGCTATTGCTTTGTTTGTATTGTAATATAAATAAGACTCTTTAAAAATTTCTGGGTACTTTTGTTTTAATATTGTTTCTTCAAGGTTTGATAAAATTAGATTATTCGTGCGAGAGTTATATATTGCAATTTTTATCTCACCACGATAGCCACTATCTAAAATACCAGCACCTTTTTTGATACCCTTAGTGCCTGTTGATGAACGCTCTTCAATTTGCATATAGTATTCGGGAGGACATGCCCAAGCAATTCCAGTTGGAACTAAATGCGTTTCAAAAGGCTTAATGATAATAAAATCTTCATCAAAGCATGCATAGATGTCATAACCTGCGTCTTCATCCTTTTTTGAAGGGATGATAGCTTTATCGTTTAATTTTGAAAAATATATTTTATTCATATAAATAAAATAGCGTATATTAAAGAAAAAGTCAACTAAATGCTTTTGCAAAGCAAATTTTTATTGACAAAAGATTATCTTTACACTATAATTGATTAGGATTTTTTATCGCGAAAGCGAAAAAAAACGAGAATATAAGGAGGCATAGCATGAAAAGAACATATCAACCTAAAAAACGCCAAAGAAGCAAAGTTCATGGTTTTCGTGAGAGAATGAAAACTAAAGGCGGAAGAAATGTTTTGCAAAGAAGAAGAAATCGTGGAAGAAAGAAACTCTCAGCTTAAAACAAAAGAAAGGATTGACCACAGATTAAAAAAAAATAAACATTTTAACTATATCTATCGCAAGGCAAAAAGGACAAGCAGTAAACATTTTACTTTGTTTTACTTGCCAAGCAAATTTAGAGCATATAAAATAGGTTATTCGATCAATAAAAAAATAGGGAAAGCGAATGAAAGAAATAAGCTGAAAAGGCGACTGCGAGAAATCGTAAGAGTTAACAATTTGCCAAAGGCTTATTTTAATTATATTCTGATGGCTAGAGATGGGGCAAATCAGCTCAACTTTGTGGAAATACAAAAAGAAGTTGTAGGCTTATTCAAATGAGATTTTTACTTGCTCCCTTTAAATTTTTAGTTAGCTTGCCCATTTATTTTTACAAATACCTAATTTCCCCACTTTTACCAAATGTGTGTAGATATAGTCCAAGTTGCTCTAACTATTTTATTGCAGCAGTCAACGAGTTTGGACCATTTAAAGGTGCTTGGCTTGGCTGCAGAAGAATTTTTAGATGTACCCCAAGAAATAAATGTGGTTATGATCCAGTGCCAATCAATATTAAAGGAGAATGTAAATGGCTATTTTAAGCACAATTCTTGCAGTAGCAGAGCCTAATGGCATGTGGGAAAGTATAATTAAAGGTTTAGAAGCTGGCATAGGCAGTTATATAATTGCAATTATACTTTTGACTATAATTATCAGAATTATTTGGGCACCATTTGATACAATAAACAAAAAGATGTCTTCAAAGATGACTTCATCGCAAGCAAAGATGCAACCAGAACTTGACAGGCTTCAAAAAAAATACGCAAACGACCCTCAACTTTTAAAACAAAAACAAAACGAGTTGTATAAAAAATACCAAACAGGAAGTATGGGCAGTTGCTTATTTATGCTAGTTTTCATGGGGCTAAACCTTGCTATATTTTTAACACTTTGGCAGGGCTTAAATGCAATGTCAATATACAAGACAAGCGAAAACTATGAAAATTTAAAAAATGAATATGCAAATTGCTTAAGTATAACGGACAACTATCTCAAATCCCATTCAGACGAAGTTTTTAAAGATTATCAAGATTTAGTTTTTCAGATTTCGGAAAGTGAAGGAAAGCAATTTATTTCTTTAAAGAAGAAAGATGATGTGTTATTCACGCAAGAATATGTCAAAAACTTTGAAGTTAAAGAGGGAGAAGAGGTTAAAGTTTCACATAATGCAAATATAGCAAACTTGATCGGCAAATATATTAGACAACTGCCTAAGCAGGAGAAGCCTGAAACTCCAGATGAAACTGAAACACAACCACTTGCTGAGCTTGAAACGCCAGAATTTTCAGAAGTAGAATATATTGGCGGTAAGGTTCTTATTGAAGAAGTTAAAGAAGGCGATGTAGTTGTTACGCCTAAAGTTACACTTTCAGATGCGGTACAAAATATTGCAATGAAAGCAGTTATTACCAAATACAAACTGACGCAAGATAAGTTTTTATGGATACAGAACATATGGGTTGCGGATTCACCTTTACAAAAGTCCATTCCTGATTATGCTGGATATGAAGCAAGTATAAACAAAGCAAACGTTGGTGAAAATGAGCAATTCATTTATGAAAGTTTTATGACGCCACTCAAAGAAAAAGAGGACAGAGTAAACGGATATTTCATTCTTCCAGTTTTGTGTGTGCTTATTTCTTTCTTGGCAATGTATTTAACAAATCGTCAGACAAGGAAAAACTCCCCTGCACAACCAAAAAGCGGCAAAGCAATTATGTTTATCATGCCAGTGATATTTGGTGTGTTTGCAATCTTCTATAGCAGTGTATTTGCAATATACATGCTAGTTGGTCAACTTGTCAGCGCTGCACTAATGCCGCTTGAAAACTTGATAGTTAAAAAGTGGAACGACCATTCTAGCAAAAAGAAACAAGAAAAAGAAGTGGAAGTCGTAGACTATCGCAGAAAATTTTAATTAGGAGGGATAAAATGTTATCTGCAATCGGAACAGGAAAGACAATAGAAAAAGCAATTGAGGAAGCTCTATTCGAGCTTAAAGCCTCACGCGAAGACGTGGACATTCATGTATTAAGCGAGGGAGGACTTTTTAAAAAAGCAAAAGTTGAAGTAAAAATTTCAGAAGATGCTAAAGAAAAATACATGAAACGTGAAAATTTTCGTGAGAAAGTGGACTCAATTTTGCCAAAAGAGCCAGAAAAAGTTAAAGCAAATTTAGAAACTTTAGAAAAAAACAAAGAGTTATCATCTGAAGAAAGAATTCAACATCTTAGCGACAGGTTAGACAAAATTAAAGATGAAAGAAAGTCTGTTGCGAAAGTTGAAACTTCTGAAAAACAAATTGTGAAAGAATCAGTAAAAGAAGAAAACCTTAAAAAAGAAAAAAACAAAAAGTCTGAAAAACAACTTGATCCAATGGAGTTTTTGCAAGGGTTCTTTAAAGCGTTAAAACTTGAAGTAACAATTACGACGCTTGAAGATGATAAATATATCACTTATAGTATTGAGGGCGAGGACTGTGGAAATGTTATTGGTAGACATGGCGAGGGCTATTATGCACTTACTAAACTTGTACAAGCGACATGCGCAAAGCAGGATAAGCGCATAATACTTGATGTAGATGGATATCGTGCAAAACGAGAACAAACGTTGACTGCAACTGCATTAAGAATTGCAAATAAGGTTGCAAAGACTGGTCGATACATGAAACTTGATCCGATGAACCCAAGTGAGCGCCGTATCATTCACACCGCGCTTCAAAATGATGACAGAGTTACCACTCTTTCCAAAGGAACAGAGCCACGCCGCTATGTAATTATTTTCCCAAAAGAATATAAGGAAAGATAAAATGGACCAAGAGTCCATTTTTTTATTGCAATTTAAATAAAATGCGGTTATAATAAAATCATGGATAAGAGATATATAAAAATTAAAAACAAGAATTCTGAGGTCGTAATTGATAGTATAGGCGCTCAAATTGTCAGTTACAAAATTAATGGCGTGGAAATTATGTTTCAAGGAGCAATCAATCCGCAAGAAAATCAATGGGCTGGCACTGCAAAAAACTTGTTTCCAAATCCTGGACCTGTTGCAGACAAAAGCAGTAATCCTGTGATCATCGAAGGCGAAGAGAACGGAAGAAGCGGAAAATATACGAAATACACTCACAATAGTGGAGTATATTTTATGAAACAACATGGCTTTGTGCAGGACAAACCTTTTGAGGTTCAAGGAAAAGGTAATGACTGGTGTATGCTGTCTACTCGTGCCGACGACAAAACATATTTGCAATTTCCTTTTGAGTTTAAATATGACATGTTGATTTCTATTGATGAAAATGGGCTTGGGTATCAAGCAACAGCAAAAAACTTAGACAATAAGCCGATGGTAAGTGGACTTGGTTGGCATCCTGCATTTAAACTACATAAAGGTTGCAAAAATTATGTTGTTGTATTTAGAAACTTAAAGATAAATGATGGCAAAAATATACCTGAAGAAAATAAGGAATACTCAGCTGAAGAAGTTGTTAATTCTGACAGCGCTATAACTTTTGATGGCATTGAAGAAGCAGATGTTGAGATTTTGTATATTAATGACAAAGGTGAAAGAATTCCGTATCTAAAAATGCACACAAATGAACCAAATTTTCTTCTATGGTCGCGCGCGAAAGAAAATGAAAGTCAGGAAGATTTCATTTGCCTAGAGCCATGGAACACTAAATCAAAACAGATTAGTAAACTGACTTCGCAAGACAAAACAAGAACGCTTAGCGAAAGTGGCACAGTTATTTTAGAGCCAGGTGAAGAAAATTTTTTAATTGTTCCTATTAAAATTGATGAGGAATATATAAAAATGCTACAAAAAGAAAATAGTGAAGAAATAGAAAGTTAGAAATAAAAAAACGGACTGAAGGGTTATGACCTTTGAAACTAGCAAAAACAAAAATACTCTATCTAAAACGATAGAGTGTTTTTTATTTATTAAATAAAATTAAAGAGCTTTTAGTTTTCCAAGTAATTTACTTTTTTACCTGTATTTGTTGCGTATTCTATTTCAGATTTTGTGCTTGAACCAATGTAGCCACCTTTATTGATTACAAAAATTTCATCTGCCATATCAATTTTTCTTTTGTGCACATCATCTAGCATTTCTTTTGTGTTCTCTGTCCATACTTCATTATCTCCAGAATGACCAAAAAGTCCAACTGAAATCACAATATTACCTTCTAGTGTTAATCTTTTTTGTTCATTTAGAAAATCGTCTTTAAACCTTGTGCTTCCACAAAGAGTTATAACTTTATATTTTCCTACCATACTTTGCCTCCACCTATATTATAACATACAATCAAGTTAATTCAAAATAAAACTACATTGTAAACACAATTTTCGGGTTGGATTTTTTATTTGGCTAATTTCAAAAGTAAGAAACTAATGTTCCGTTTTTTTGTTGCATAATTTCAAATTTGTGTTATACTTATCTCATGAGTGATACGATAGCTTGCATTTCCACTCCACTTGGGCGTGGTGCAATATCAATCATACGAATGAGCGGCGCAGAAAGTTTAAAAATTGCTGAGCAAGTTTTTTCGTCTAATAAATTAAATTACAAAAACATCATTCCAAACTTTTTGTATTTAGGAAACTTTAAAATAAAAGAAATGAATGAAAGATGTTTTATGGTACATTTTCGTGCGCCATACTCCTACACTGGCGAGGATATGGTTGAGTTTCAAGTGCATGGCGGAACGCTGCTGACACAAAAAATATTAGAAACTTTAATTTCTTGTGGAGCTCGACTTGCGGAGCACGGAGAGTTCAGTCGCCGAGCATTTGAAAATGGTAAACTTTCGCTTGATGAAGCTGAGGCAATAATTGGAGAAATCAATGCAGAAAGCGAGGGCGAACTTGCAGCATCGCTTTCCGTCGCAGGTGGTCAATTAAAAACAGCTGTTGAGGTTTTGCAAGGACAGCTTACAGAGTGCCTCGCACAGATTGAGGCGGTGCTGGACTATCCTGAGGAAGACTTTGAAGAAGAAACAAAAGATAGTGTTTTCTTTACATTACAGGAAATCGAGTCAAAAATAAAGGGGCTTGTAAAAAACAGCGAAAGTTTGAAATATATAAATAATGGAATCAATATAGCAATCGTTGGCGCACCAAATGTGGGCAAAAGCAGCTTACTAAATGCACTGCTCGGCCGTGAACGTGCCATCGTTACCGACATCGAGGGCACTACGCGTGACACTATCTCAGATAGCATTTCTTATAATGGAATTAAGTTAAATCTTGTGGACACCGCTGGGCTCCGCGAAACTAGTGACATAGTGGAACAAATAGGCGTAGAAAAAAGTAAGGCAACAATCGAGCATGCCGATATTGTGCTTTTTATTCTTGACGGAAGTCGGGCAATGACGCAAGAGGAAGAGGACATATTAAAAGAGCTTAAAAATAAAAACCATTTGGTTATTGTCAATAAATCCGACAAGGAGAGAGTGCTTAATCGGCAAGAGGGAGAGATTGAAATCTCCGCCTTGAAAGGCAAAAATATAGAAAAGTTGAAAGACGAAATATTTAAAAAGGTAATCAAAGACGAAATTGATTTCAATAAAATTGCAGTAGCAAACGAGCGTCAACTTTCTGCACTCAAGCAGTCGGCAAATATAATTGAGTCTATCACAAATGACACAAGTATGGACATCATAGCCATGCAAATAAAATTGCTTTGGCAAACACTTGGAAAAATCACAGGTATGACAGAAAACGAAGAAATAATTGACCTCATCTTTGAAAAATTTTGTTTAGGGAAATAAATAATGGAAAATTTTGACGCAATTGTGATTGGCGCGGGGCATGCTGGCTGCGAGGCGGCACTTGCACTTGCGCGAACAGGAAATAGAACACTACTACTTACACTGAGTTTGGACGCAGTGGCTTTTTTGGCATGCAATCCCTCTATCGGAGGCACAGCAAAAGGGCAACTCGTGGCAGAGGTGGACGCGCTGGGCGGCGAGATGGGCGTCAATATCGACAAAACTTGCCTGCAAATCCGTATGCTGAATCGTGGGAAGGGACCCGCGGTGCAAAGTTTGCGTGCGCAAGCAGATAAAATTGAATATCACAACGAAATGAAACACACCCTTGAAAACACGCCTGACCTATTTTTAAGGCAAGGCGAAGCTGTGGATATTCAAGAGTGTGGAGAAGTTAAGATTGTTAAAACAGCAGTTGGTGAAGAGTATCAAGCTCGAGCCCTTGTATTTGCAACGGGAGTTTATCTTCAAAGCAGAATTATCATTGGAGACTACACCAAGGATGTCGGACCAAACGGGTTTAGCAGTGCAAAACTGCTTTCTTTCTCGCTGGAAAGGCTAGGCATAAAACTGCTGCGATTTAAAACGGGTACGCCAGCACGGGTCAATAGTCGCAGCATTGACTTTTCAAAGCTCGAAGTTCAGTATGGCGAAGAGAACATTCAAAACTTTTCTTTTATGACAAAGGGCAAGCCTCAGAACAAAGCGGTTTGTCACCTAACTTATACGTCACCCAAAACTCATGAAATTATCAAAGCTAACTTAGACAAAGCCCCTGTTTTTTCGGGGTTAATCAAAGGAGTGGGGCCGCGCTACTGCCCGTCTATTGAAACCAAGATTGTTCGATTTGCGGATAAGGAGAGGCATCAACTTTTTTTAGAGCCTGAGGCAATGTCTACAAATGAAGTTTACATTCAAGGGTTTTCCACATCTATGCCGGCAAGCGTGCAACGCGAGATGATTCATTCAGTTCCAGGGCTTGAGAATGCCGAAATCATGCGAGATAGTTATGCCATTGAATATGACTGTATAGAGCCTCGTCAACTCATGCCGACGCTACAGCTAAAAGGTCATGAGGGACTATTCTTTGCTGGGCAAATTAATGGAACAAGCGGCTATGAAGAGGCGGCGGCACAAGGAATAATTGCAGGCATAAATGCAAGTCTATTTTTGCAAAACAAGCCACAGCTTGTGCTTAGCCGTAGCGATGGTTATATCGGCGTGCTGATAGATGACATCGTCACCAAAGGCACAAATGAGCCCTATCGTATGATGACAAGTCGCGCCGAATATAGGCTTTGGTTAAGACAGGATAATGCTGACTTAAGATTGACAGAAATAGGCCGCAGAGTTGGGCTTGTGAGTGACGCGCGATACGCAATGTTTAATGATAAATGTCAAAAGCTTGAAAGGTGTCAAAATTTATTACAAACAAAAGTTGTAATAAGTGAGTTGCATCAGCTTTTTATAGAAAATGATGAAAGCATCCCAAAAGAAAATATGACAATTAAGGATATGCTGAAACGCAGCAGGCTTGACATATTTAAAATCAACGATAAACTGCATATATTTGATGAGTTTGATTATGAAATATTAAATGAGGTCAATATCATAGCAAAGTATGAGGGCTACCTAAAACAGCAAGATGAAGAGATAGCAAAGTTTAAGAAATTTGAAAGCACTTTAATTCCAGAGGACTTTGATTACTTAAAATATCATGGGCTTAGAATTGAGGCTGCGGAAAAGTTGCAAGAAATTAAACCATTGAGCCTAGGACAAGCCTCACGAGTTTCTGGTGTATCCCCTGCTGATATTGCGGTGCTGTCTGTTTTGATTAAGAAATTTAATGAAGAAAAACGCGATTAGGTGAAAACAATGAAACAAAAAATAAAAGATGTTTTTGAAAATTATGGTCTTGAAATAAAGGAAGAACAACTTGAAAAGTTTGAAAAATATTATCATTTTTTAAAAAGTGAAAACGAAAAGTATAATCTGACGGCAATTACCCAAGCAGATGAAGTTGTATACAAACACTTTTTAGACAGCGTGCTGCCTTGCGTTGAGTTTAAGACAAACGCAAATTTGATTGATATAGGAACGGGCGCGGGCTTTCCCGGCGTGCCAATCAAAATTATGCGTCCAGACTTAAAGGTGGTGCTGCTTGACAGCCTTCAAAAGCGAGTGAACTTTTTAAATGAGACAATCGCACTTTTAGATTTGAAAAATATATATGCAGTACATTCGCGCGCAGAAGACTATGCGAAAACTTCACGTGAAAAGTTTGATTATGCAACGTCTCGCGCTGTTGCACAAACCAATACTCTGCTTGAATATATGCTCCCTTTTGTAAAGATAGGTGGCGCGGCGTATTTGTATAAATCCTCAAAACTTGACGAGGAGTTAAAAGAAGCAAAAAATGCTATTGCTACCTTGGGAGGAAAACAAGGTAAGACGCTGAAATTTTTTATTGACGAAATTGAAGCTGAGCGAAATATTTTTATAGTTGACAAAATCAAGACAACCCCAGCGAAATATCCACGCAGTAAAAACTTGCCTAAAACAAAACCGATAAAATAAAGACATCAATAAGATGTCTTTATTTTTTTAATGTAGTATAGTTTAATTAACAAGATTTGCTATCGAGCAGTTTACAGGTCGACAATAATTCATTTAAGCTTTATTCGTTTTCATTGTTTATGTCAATTTTAATATTTTCAATATTTTTATTTACTTGTGAGACTGCGTTTTTAATAAGCGCATCATTAAGCCATTTAGTTTCTTTTACAATTTCATCAGCAAGCGCCATAATTTCCTTATAAGTCACATTTGGTAATTTACTCATATGAGCAGTGACTTGTTTCAATTTTGTACGAAGTCCCTCTTCATCAAGCTTACCAGCTGCTGCCAGTTCAAAGATTTTATGAATGTCGCTTGTTTCAGTTATTTCAGTAGTATCCTCGGTTTCAAGTATAGGAGTTGCTTTTTCATAGCCATCCTCACTTGACATCTCAACTTCCACCATTTGATCAAGTTCTTTTTTGGTGAACATTTTTTTGCATTGAGCTCTTAATTTCTCTGCTTTGGCATAATCATTGTGATCATTTTTTTCAGCAAATGGCTCTGCTTTTGCGACAAGGTCAAGAGTCCAAAGTTGCATTGCTACCTTTTCACCTTTTGCATACGCAGCTTCACATTCCTCTTTGTTAAGCCAAATACAATCATACTTACCAAATTTAACAATAGGCGCTGTGCTTTCTACAGTTTCACGTTCTCCTTTTTCTGGATTCCATACC
>CAOQRA010000025.1 GCA_948512295.1 uncultured Eubacteriales bacterium | reverse complement strand
GGTTGGGATGAGTGGACTCGAACCACCGACCCCCACCTTATCAGGGTGGTGCTCTTTTTGATAAAAATTTTGCTCACACTTGCTATATTGCCCTAAAATAAAGGCATTTTGACACATTAAAAACGCAATTGCGGTAAAACAACAAAATATACCTTACTACAGTTTACTGCAAATGTCACATTTTGGCTTAAATTGAGTGTTTTAAGACTATCTAAACCTATATAAAACGATTTAGCAATGTTTTAAAAATTTATCGTAAAAACGGTTCATCTTTGTATTATCTCCAAAAAAATGCAATTTTTTACCTCGGCTATCTCCAAAAAAATGGCATTTTTGCTTGACTTTTGCGTTTTTATATTTTATCATAAGGCCGAGGAGTAGAAAATGGAGAGAAAAATATACAATGATTTATTAAACTGGAAAAATTCGAATGATCGAAAACCTTTGATCTTGCAGGGCCCAAGACAAGTTGGAAAAACCTATATCACAAATTTGTTCGGAAGTCGTGAATATGCTAATGTTGTTTATTGCAACTTTGAACAAGATGAAGATTTGAAAGATTTTTTTAATGTCTTGGAGCCAACAAAGATATTGAGATTGATTGGAGCTCATAAAAAGAAAGAAATTTTTAAAGAAAAGACTTTGATTATTTTTGACGAAATCCAATATTGTCCAAAAGCATTGACGTCTTTAAAATATTTTAATGAAGAAGCAAATGATTATCATATAATTGCCACCGGTTCTTTACTTGGAGTTTCATTAAACAGAGGAAGTTATTCCTTTCCTGTTGGAAAAGTTCAATTTATGACAATGGCGCCAATGGATTTTGAAGAATTTTTACTTGCGCAAAATGAAAATTATGAAGTTCTGATTGATGAAATCAAAAGATGTTATGCTGAAAACTCTCCACTTGCAAAGCCCTTTCATAATGAAGCCATGGACTTATATAAAAGCTATTTGTTTGTTGGTGGAATGCCAGAAGTTGTTGAAGAATATGTAAAAACTGGCAATTATGAATTGGTAAGAATTAAACAGGATGCCGTTCTCCAAGCTTATTTCAACGATATGAGCAAATATAACAAAGCAACAGAGATTCCAAAAGTAAGGCTTGTTTACAAAAACATAACAACGCAACTTGCAAAAGAAAATCGAAAGTTTAAATATTCCCTAATAAAAAGTGGTGGCAGAGCAAGAGAGTTTGAATTTGCTATTGAATGGTTGTGTTTGGCAGGTGTCGCAAATCAACTATATAGAATTGAGCAAATCAAGCTTCCACTTGATGCCTTTAAATCGTTAGATGATTTTAAATTTTATATGAATGACGTTGGATTGTGTTGTGCAAATCAAAAAGTTCAGTTTGATGACATTATTTTGGATAAAGACAGTTTTGAATTTAAAGGTGGATTGACAGAAAATTATGTTTTCAACCAACTGTCTGTAAACGGTCTTTCAACATACTATTGGACAAGTAAGTCCGACGCTGAAATTGACTTTATAACTCGCATTAACAAAGATGTAGTGCCGATTGAAGTAAAATCTGGCGAGAACACCCGCTCAAGAAGTTTGTCAGTTTATATGCAACAATTTAAGCCAGCCCATGCAATCCGCATTTCAGCAAAAAACTTTGGCTTTGAAAACAACATCAAATCAGTGCCGCTTTATGCAGTCTTTTGCATTAAGTAATTGCTAAAAGAGAGATGAAAAATGAAATACTTTGTAAGTGCTGATATTCATGGTTTTTTTGACGAATGGATGTCAGCTTTGAAAGAAAAAGATTTTGACATAAACAACTCACAGCACAAGCTGATTGTTTGTGGAGATATGTTTGACAGAGGACCTCAGCCGAAAGAAATTATTGATTTTGTTTTGTCACATAAAGATAAAATAATTCTTATCAAAGGGAATCACGAAGACTTAATGGAAGAAATGATTGCACGAGGCAAAAACAATTATGCTGACCTTTCAAATGGAACTGCATACACAATTGTTGATTTATGCCCAGAATGGCAAGTCAGTAAATTTAATTTAGAAGAAATAGCAAAAGAAACAGGGCTTGCCGAAGTTTTGTCTTTGTGTGTTGATTATTTTGAGACAAAACATTATATCTTCGTTCATGGCTGGATTCCAATCATTGAAAGTTGTTGTTTGTATGACAGCGATTGGCGAAACGCGCGTCCAGAGCGTTGGAGAAAAGCTCGTTGGCAAAACCCTGTTGATATGTTTAGATATGAAATTTACGAGTCAAACAAAACAATCGTGTGTGGACATTGGCATTGCAGTGCTTTGTGGCACGAACAATATCCGGAGAAATATGAAGAATTTGGCGAAAATGAAAATTTTGAGCCTTTTATAACAAAAGATATGATTGCGCTGGATGCCTGCACTGTGCACACTCATAAAGTGAATGTGGTGGTGTTGGAAGATTAACAAAAGTAAAAAGTCTAAAAGAATACAAAAATGTTAAATTTAAGAAAAACCCGAGAGAAAATATCCCTCGGTTTTTTGTTGTCAATTTATCTTTTCAACTTTTTAGCCAAATCAAGTATTGTTTCTTTATTTTCAGGACTTAATGATTTGATAAGATCAAAAATCTCTTTATCTTTTGCATAATCTTCTGGCTTAGCATAGAAAAATTCTTCCGGAGTTATTTCAACCAATTCCATAAACTTCAATAATGTCGAAACTTTTAATTCAACTTTATATGTTTCAATTCTGTTTATAAAACTATCGCTGAAACCTAAGCGCAAACTTGTGTCTCTTGCCGACAAGTTGTTTTTATTCCTAAAATAGCCGATTTTAAAAACTAAATCCTTATATTCCTTATCAAAATTTTCTTTATTTTTCATAATAAATCACCTCACCTTTTAATTTTAAATTCTGACAATCTTTTGTCTTAATCAAAGAGTGATGTGATTTTTTATTTTTGTCAAAATAATTTGCAATTTTATATCATTGTGTGATATACTCTGCACTATATAAGTCAAACACTGATATATTTTTAATCAAATTCTGCAAAAGTATTCAATTATAAGTCATTTTTGTATTGATACATACGCGATATAAAAGGAAGGATGAAATGATAAACATTATTAAAGAAGAAACCGCTTGCAACACCGGACACAGACCTTTTGGCTTGCCTTGGGGCTATAACGAAACAAGACCGAGTTGTGCCAAATTTAAAGAGGATTTGAAAAATCTTTATATTGGCGCAATCAATTATGGAATAACAACCTTTTTGACAGGTATGGCAGAGGGCTTTGATATGATTGCCGCTGAAACCTTAATTGAATTGCAAAATGACTTTCCGCATATCAAGTTGATTGCTGTTATCCCATGCAAAGGACAAGAGAAAAATTGGAAACCAAAGCAGCAAGAAAGATATTGGAAAATCTTAGGACACTGTGACGACAAAATAATTTTGTCAGACCATCCTACTCAAGAATGTTTTAATGAAAGAAATTTGTGGATGGTGCAACATTCAAGTGTTTGTATTGCTTGCTGGAGCGGAAAAAGAAGCGGAACAGGAAACACTGTGCGTTTCGCACAAGAAAATGGATGCAAAGTGAGAATTATAAACCCAGAGGATTATAGATAAATTAAAGGAAAAGAAAAATGATTACTTTAACCCAAGATGAAAAGCGAAAGCTAATTGATCATTTATATCAAACAAAAGAAGATGAGAAGTTTCTCATCAATGTTGTCTATCAAGACTTAAAAGAAATAATCCCAAAAGAAATTTGCTTTTGCGCTGCAAACCTTAATAAGAAAACAAGACAACGGAACTATGATAAAGTGCATTTGTTGATTAGAGAATATCTTTATAAGCATGAGAAGTTTGTTGACTATTTTGACAAATACTATCCTTTATATATGGATGATGTTTTGTATAACGATTTGATTTTAAATTTTGTATTTTGCTTAACGCAAGAAGATGCCAAACTTAAAGATGTGCACATTTTTAAAGACAAAAGGTCAATATGCTATGCAAAGTTTGCAATTACAGATATTTTCTAAAACCTATTGAAAAGCATAAATTTTTTTGATAAAATATATAAAAGGAAAGGATATGAACAAAGGAAGAAATCCTATTGGAGTTCAATTAACAATCCCAAATGTGGCTGACAATAAGGAAATTTATGATGACCGAGTTGCAACCGCAAAAGGTGTTGCACGCGGAGAAAACAAAAAATATAAAGAAACGTCTGCCATTAAAAACGAAATTCCAGAAATTGATGAGCCTGTGAAAATAAGGCAAGGCACAAGCGAGCTTTTGGTTATCACAAAAACAAAAAAGTTGGCGGCATATGTTGTCACCGTGACTGAAAAATCTCCAAAGCGCTTTCGCGCAGTCTTTGTCAATAGATTGCAAAATTATTGTCTTGATTGTTTGGAAAATTTGATTGAGGCAAATTCACTACAAATGAACAATGCCAAAAACATTGACCGAAGGAAAGAATGTCAACACACAGCATATTTAAAACTGAAACTTCTTGGATACATGGCTTTTTTGTCACTTGAAAGCCAATGTATATTGAAAAAGCAATATGAGCAAATCTCTTTGCAAGTTGCGGATTGTATAAATCTGCTTGTTGCTTGGAGAAAAAGTGACGCCGATCGTCTCGGCAATAAATACGGATTATAGCGGTGACGCTTTAATTAAGGTAAGATTATTTTTGGGACTGTCTGTTTTGGTCGCGTTCGGCTAACGATGAAAACAATGTAAGAAATGTGAACAATGACGGCTCGCGGAACTATAACAATGTAAACAATAGAAACCTTGGCTCCGTTCCCGATTTGCCTTATAAAGCAAGCATTATGCTTGATAAAATGCCAGAAGTGATTGCATCCAAGTGGAGCAACCCCGTGTTTAAGGCAAAGGAATCTTACTCTTTTCCAAACTCTTGCGAAAGAATTGGAAGAAAATTGCCACCATAACAACCAACGAATGTTTCTTTGGAAGTTTTCTGTCTTTCAGGTGGTGGCATCTTTAAAATTAAAAGGAGATTGTATGCTTGAAGATGCTTTCACATTTGAAAAGTTGCTCGCTGCACACAAAAAATGCAGACTTTCAAGGCAGCATAAAAAAGAAACAATCTCTTTTGAAATAAATTTAAGTCAGAATTTGACTGAAATGTCAAAAAAACTTTTACAGCAAACATATCAAATCGGCAAATATAAACAATTTTATATTTATGAGCCCAAAAAACGAAACATTGAAGCTTTGTCATATAAAGACAGAGTTGTTTTGATGGCGTTTTGCACAAATAAATTGGAGTCAAAACTCGAGAAAAAATTAATTCCTGACAATGTTGCTTGTAGAAAATGCAAAGGAACAATGTTTGGACTTGATAGATTGAAGTTGTTTTTGCGTAAATTTTATAATATCAACAAAAACAATGTGGGCTATTTTCTGAAATGTGATTTAAGAAAATATTTTCAAAATATCGACCATGATATTTTAAAAAGACAACTTTTAAAAGTTGATTTTGATGACGAAGATATGTGGATAATAAATCAAATAATCGACAGCAGAAATTTTGACACAAATGTTGGGCTCCCAATAGGCAATCAAACAAGTCAATGGTTTGCACTTTTTTATCTTAATGGACTTGACCATTTTATAAAAGAGAAACTTAGGATAAAATATTATGTGCGCTATATGGACGACATGATTTTGGTGTATAAAGATAAGGAATATCTCAAACATTGCAAAAATGAGATAGAAAATTATTGCAACGAAAAGCTTCATCTTGAACTTAATGAGAAAACACAAATTGGAAAACTCTCAAATGGAATTGATTTCTTGGGATTTAGAACAATTTTAAATGAGAATGGCAAAATCATTCGACTTTTAAGAGCTCAAGCAAAATTGAGATTAAGGCGAAATATCAAACATATTTATCGATTTAGGAAAGAAGAACTTGTCGATGACGAATATATCAATGTGCGACTAAACGCTTATAAAGCACATTTATGCCATTCAAATGCCTTAAATTTGTTGCAACGATACATAAAAACATAAGAGGAATAACTTTTTAAGGCACAGGTATTTACTTTTTTTACAAAATGTGATATACTTAATATGTAAGTTTTAAGGAGAAACGCATGGCAAAAGAAAAAATAAACTTTATGCAAATGATTGTGGCAAGAAAAAACAAAAACACGGACAATCGTGGAGACAACGCCAGCAGAGAGTTTGACACAACTGACAGCGTGAGACTTCTTTCTTTGGATGAAATGGCTGACAGAACAAACGAAGAAAGAAGAAAATCAAACACAGACTTTGCTTTATGCAATTTTGCTTGGCAGAATTCTTCCTATACAGCAGAAAACGACAAATTTACAGGAGTTTATTGGTCGCGTTCGGCTAGCGGTGAAAACAATGTAAGATCTGTTCACACTTACGGCTCGCGGAGCTCTAACTTTGTATACACTAGCTACCTTGGCTCCGTTCCCGCTTTGTCCCTTAATCTTCAATCTTTAATCGCCGCGCGAAGCGCGTCGGCGAGCGAAATTTTTGAGACTAAAAAGACAAAAAGTGGGAAAGAAAAACATTTTTTGAAAATTGGAGAATATCCAAAGACAAAAGCGACTGACGAGATCCAACAAGCGCTTGAAGAAATGTTTAACGGTGGAATTTTGAAGTCAGGACTGACTTGCACAGGCAGACTTTTCACGACGAATGGTCAAAGAGAATCTGGAAAAGACTTTTTGTCAAAGCAAAATCCAGAATTTGAACTTAATGGCAAAAAATATGTCAGGACAATCGTTTGGAATGACAACGACAGAAAGTTTGCAGATGGAAGTGCTGTGCCAAGAACTGGTGCTGTAGTCTGGCTTGAAGTTGAGCCAGTGACATTTGAAATAACAAACTGGGATCGTCTGCCAAAAAGCATCAATCCAAAAGGAAAAAGATTTGGTGCAGATGAGACAATCGAGCTAGAAGCGGAAGAAGCAATCTTGTCTGGCTTGCCATTTTATCCGGACTGGTATCATTCAAATTGTTCTATGTGGCAAAACAGCTTACAAAGATGCTTTTTAAGTTCTGCCAAAAGTGAAGAATTGGATGGAAATCCAGAATTTGAAACTCCATACAAATGGGATTTTTCAAAAAGCGGTTTTTTGTATCAAGCACTTGATTTGACGCGTGAGCCAACGCGTGAATATGTTATCCCAGAATACGAAAAAGAGATTGCTGACTATGCGTTTGCTGGATGCGTAGGGATTGAAAAAATTATTGTTCATGATGGCGTAAAGAAAGTTGGTGCAAATGCGTTCTCAGGTCTTCAAAACACGCAATTGGAATTTATATGTGGAGCAAAAGGAATTTCAATTGATAAGAAAGCTTTTGCTGGCAGTGCATTTAAATATATTTATTTGTCAAAAGATGGAACAAAATTGACAATTACAACAAGTGTTGACCCTGAACTTGAAAAATCTTGCGTTAGAGAAAGCATTTCAACACTTGAAACTGAAAGAATGTCTGGAATTTTTGACGCAGCTTTTAATTTCGGGCAAATTGCAGGACAAGGCTTAAAACCTGTAAGCAAATGGTTTGAAAACAATTTCAGGCAAAACTATGTTCAACTTAAAGTTTGGCGCGAAGAAAAGAAAATTAAATTTATTCCACCCGAATATACGATGGAAGTTTTTCCTTCCAGCCAAATGGAAAAATATTTTGTCAACAACAATAGCTGGCGTTGGGGCAAACTTGTCAAAACTCTTGGCTTTGACACACTGGAAGGAACTGAGAAAAACAATTCACTTGTTGATCTTATGAAAATTTACTATGCAATTGGTGGCTTTTCAGAAAATCAAGGTGAAAGTGAAAAGGCTTTTGAATATATTTTGCAATATGTTGCAAAAACAAACAAAGAAGACGCAACTCCAAGTATGATCGGAGCTGAAATTCACTCGAGATTTTCAAAAATGACTTTGAAAGGTGAATACAACAAAGCATTTGCTCAATTTTTCATGAAATATTATAAAGACAATCCTGACTTTATGAATTTCCGCCTTCGTGATAAAGATGGCGATTTGATGGACAGCCAAGATTATTTGTGTGCAGCTCACAACGCATTTGAAAGCATTTTGAAAAACTATCCAAACAGAGTTGTGAATGGAAATGAAGAGCGTGCATTACTTTCCCCAAGATTTGTTGCTGAACATTCATCTTTTGTTGAATATGAAGATGTGGAAGAAGGAAACGAAATTTTGGCGGAGTTGCTCGGAAGATATGGCTATGATCAGGAACAATTTGATCATATTCAAGAAGTTTATGAAACTGCCAAAAAGTTGAAAGATACTTACATCATAAGAGCTGACAGAGCAAAAGAAAGCAGTCCCGTGCAATTTAGAGTTCTTGAAAAAAACGATCCTCTTGGCTTTGTGCTTGGAGACATTACAAACTGTTGTCAAGTGCTTGGTGGGGCCGGAGAAACTTGTGTTGACGATGGATACACAAATCCAAACGCAGGATTTCTTGTGTTTGAAGAAAGTATTTTGGATGAAAATGGTAAGCCAACTGGCGAGACCAGAGTGCTTGGACAAGCGTATATTTGGTATGATCCACAAACTAAGACAGTTTGCTATGATAACATTGAAATTCCAACAAAAGTGCTTGACGAAATGAGAAAAGGCAACAAGCATGAAGGCAGCAGACTTACTTCCAAAACTCTTATGGATGCTGTTGAAGAGTCCGCTGTTGCTATCATGACTGCTATGAACAAAGATGGCGTGAAAGTTGAAAGAGTGACGACTGGCGAAGGATATAACGACTTGAAACGCGAACTTTCAGAAAAGTTTGAAAAGGAGTCCAGTCCAAAGGCACAGCATAGAGGATATGGTGGATATTCGGACGCTCGTAGTGCACAATACATCATCAAAACTTATGATGAAGTGACAAGAATGTATGGCGATGAAATCAGACAGGCTGCAAAAGAAGCACGAAAAGATATTCAAGAAATTCGTGAGAAAAGAGCTGAAAATCAGCAAACTTTGTGAAGGGAGTGACTTATGGAAAACTTTGAAAAACAATTAAAACAATTTGAAAAAACACTGGATGAAAAACTTAAAACGCTTGATGGGTTGGAAGCAGAAAAACTTGACATCATGGAAAGATATTTTGACGCGGATGAAAAATCCAGAGTTGAAATTCAGAAAGAAATGAAAGCAAGCGAAGAAAAGTTTAAAACCCTTGCAGAAGAAACTCTTGCACTTAAAGAAAAAATCAAAAAACTTAAAAAGAAGTCTTGCTAATATTTTATAAATACGCTTTTTAAGACAAGTCAAAATTTGGCTTGTCTTTTTTTGTCAGATGAATAACAAAGTTGAAACATATATGTTATAATCTGGCAAAGGAGCAAGAATGGTTTGGATTAAGTATAAAGACCGAATACATAACAAAACTATTGACTTGGAAGTCAGTGAAGAAGTTGCTCGCTATCTTTGGGCTAACGATATATATTGGCGAAGACTTATGAAAAAAGCACGTAAATATGAGTGCAGTTATTTTGAAACCATTTCTGATGATGGCGATGAGATTGAGTTTATAGAGACGATCAAAGATGAAAGTGTGGATATCGAGCAAGAGGTTGAAAATAAAATCTTTGCTGAAGTAATTTGGAAAGTTGCAGAAAAATTGCAACCGCTACAAAAAGAAATCTTGATTGAACGATTTAAGAAAGATTTGAAACTTTGCGATATTGCCAAAAAACACAATATGAGCAAAAGTGCACTGACGCAATTTTTGAAAACAACTTATAAGCATTTTGTTTTCTTTCTTGCAAGAGATAAAGATTTTATTAAGACAGATTTTTGGCAAAGTCATTGCAAACATTTTACAGATGAATTTATTGACACTCTTGAAGAAGGCTTGACAAATGAGAACTTTGAATTTGATTTAGATAAGATTTTAGATTTTGCAAAAGGTGCGACACAAGCGATTAAAACTGCAGATAAACTTGGAGTTGGGCTTAGTCCAAAACAAAAGAAACTTTGGCAATTTATGTCAAAAACAGTCACTGATTTTATAAAATCAATACAAAAATAGAAAAATTTTAAAATTTTCTATCAAAAATACATTTACTGCCTAAACTTTTATACTTTAAAATGTCCTTTATATATTATAGGAAGCAAACAGAAAAAGAACGATTCCCTGCACTCGTTCTTTTTTTGTTGCACCTAAATTTTAAAATACACGGAGGTAAAAATGTTAAAACCAGAAAAAGTGAAGTTGCAACACACTTTACGAATTTACACACAAGAGGATCAAGAAACATTGGAAAAGGCTTTTGACAAAAGCAAGAAAAAGTTTGACAACATGGCAGACTTTATTCGTCATTGCGTTTTGCTTGGAGCAAAGAAATTGCTCGGAGACAATGCCTATGATGAAATTATAAATTTGACAGAAATTAAAGAAAATTTAAGCGAAATCAACAAAGAACTCAAAAGACAAAATGGTGAAAGAAAAGCTGATAGTGCAGATCAACATATTGAAAATAAATTTGTAGAAAAGATTTTGAACTATATTGCTTGTGCAGTTTTTAATAACGAAGGCAATAAGATTGTTGGCGGGGACATTAGTGAAGGGCTTTGCAATGTTGATTATGAGAAAATCAAAATCATGAATAAAGAGTATGAGGAGAATGGTGGCAGATAATCAAACGCCTAATGTCAACTTTTTCTTGAACTTTTATGGGCCAAACAATTCAAGTGATTTTTATAAAGAGAAAAGAAAATATTATTCTTCCAACATAGCGAAAGATTATATTAACTATATCCAAACTGGTATTCAAGAATTTAAAGACTATGTTGAGTATGCAAACAATAAAGAAAAATCGTCTGGCATATTTAATCAAAATGGACTTTTATCAGAGAAGGATAAAAAGCAATTGAGAGAACGATTAAGAGAAACCCAGTCTGTTATTTGGGATGGGCTTATAACCTTTGAAGAGAGCTTTGGTAAGACTTGGTGCAATTCATATGAGCAGGCATATGAACTTGTGAAAAGTGAATTGCCAAAGTTTTTTAAACGAGCAGGGCTTAATCCAGACAATATGATTTGGTATGCTGGACTTCACGAGAATACCGACAACAGGCATATCCATTTATCCTTTTTTGAAAAAGAGCCGGTTAGACTTCGTCCGCGAAAAGATGAAAAAGTGTTTTCAAATGGCAAATTGTCCAAAACTGCCATTCTTGAATTTAAAGCACATTTAGAGCTTGCTGCGACTGATTTTAAAGCCCGAGAAAGAAGAAATAGACAACTTATTCAAGAATATGTAAATGAGCAATTAAACGAGAATATGGGGCTTATTCTCAACAACAAATTGCTTTCACTTGCGGGCCGATTTTCAAAGAAAGGGAGTCTTGCTTATGCAAGCGAGAATATGTCAAGTTTGCGATCTGAGATTGACAGCATAACAAGTTATATGATAAACAAATCAAAATTCTCAAAAGTTGCCTATGAAGATTTTATTAATTTGGCAAAATATAAAGATGAAAGATTTGAATGTTATTGCAAACGAAATCGGTGCAAACAACCATTCTTTTTTGAAAAGAAATACACGCAAGATATTTATCGCAGGCTTGGAAATATTGTGATTGACTATTCTTTCAAAATTAAACAAATTGATAACGAAAGATTAAAACTTAATGCAAGTGTTCGTAGAGAAAAACTTATGCAAAAGAAGAAATTGGCAAAGCAACTTAATGAGTGTTTGCGACTTGCTAATCAATTTGAATATGAAGTTATGAGTGCCTTTCAAGAATATATGCAAAGACTTGACGAAGCCAAGTTTAGCAGGCTTGTTGAAGAAGGAATTATAGACTTTGAAATGTGATTTTTATAGAGATTTAAGAAAACAGGATAAGTGAGAAACTTTTGGTGTTATAAAATCTGCCAATTGCCCTAAAATAAAGGCTTTTGGCAGAATCACCAAATGTTCTCGTCAATCTTTTAGCTTTCGGGATACCCGAAACCGATTTTTTTAGGAACGCAAGAACAACACGAACAAAGTGAGTGTTTTCTTATAAATACAAATATAACTACGAGGAGTAAACATGAACAACAATCAACAACTAAATATTAACAATTTAATACAAACTGAAGTGGATAGAATTTCAACAAAATATGATAAAGATTTTTTAGATTGTGAAGATATTATGAAAATTACAGGGCTTGGAAGAGATAATGTGAGAAATCTTTTGAGAAGCAAAGATTTTCCTACAACTAAAGTTGGGAAAAGGCAAGTTGTAAGCGTGCTTAATTTCGTCACTTGGCTGACTTTAAACAACAACGCAAGTGAGGTGACAAATGGCTAAGAAAAAAATAAGAAGTAAAACAAGACGTGGCAACAATGAGGGGTCAATATACCAAAGATCAGATGGCAGATGGGCTGGCGTTGCAACTGCCGGATATAATGAAAATGGTAAGACAATTCGCAAGACTGTTTACGGAAAATCGCGTCTAGAAGTCGTGGACAAACTCAACAAATTAATGAACAAAATAAGCAGCAATAATTATGAGTATATTGAAAATACAACGATTGGTGAGATGATGAACGAGTGGCTTTTAGTTTTTAAAAAAATGCAAGTTAGTCCAAGAACTTTTGAACACACATATAGAAATTTCAAATTGCACATAGATCCTAAAATCGGGAATATGAAAATAGATGAAGTAGACACAATTGTCATTCAGAAAGTGCTTAACGAAATGCTTGAAGAAGGATATAGTCTTGCAGTTGTGAAGAAAGTCAAATTTATCTTCAATCAATTTTTTAATTATGCTGTTGATAACAAACTTGCGACGAATAATCCTACAACAAGAACAAGAGTGCGAAGCAATGAAAGGAAAGTTTATGAAAGTGAAAACAAATATAAAGCAATCCCTCCGCAAGCGAGAGATGAATTTTTAAGCAAGTTAAACACACATGAATTTCTTAAACCGCTTTGCATGTGCATGATGTTTGCAGGTTTAAGAACTGGTGAAGTATTGGCTCTCACTTGGGAAGATATTGATTTTAAAAATAAGACAATCAATATCAAACGAGCAATAACAACCATCCCTAAGTTTGACGAAAAAGGGAAAGTCAAAGAACGTGTGACCGTCATCAGTGAAACGAAAACGACATGCTCTGTTAGAGAAGTGCCAATGCCAGATGTTCTCATTCAAGCTTTGGAAGAATGGAAAGAAAATCGCCACTTTTTTGGACGAGAGAATAATGTTAATTTAACACAAAATTCCTCGCTTGTTTTTGGTAATAGTGACGGAAGTGTGAGAAGTTATTCTGGCACAAAATCAATTCTTGAAAGATTTTTGAAGTCAAACAAACTTGATAAATATGGGATTCACTTTCATGGACTAAGGCATACCTATTCGAATATGCTTTTTGAGAATAATGAAAACCCAAAAGTTATTCAAGCACTTTTGGGCCACAAATCCGTTAAAACTACAATCACAACATATAACTCTGTTGACCGCTCATATTTTCAAAAAACAACCGACAAATTAAACAAACAATATGCAGTTGATGGCAACAAGACAGATCAGGCGAATACAACACAAAACTTACTTGAAGATCTCAATGATGACGAACTTGATAAGTTGCTTGAACTTTTGGAAAAACGAAAGCGCAAAAAAGAAAAAGATTTTGAAATGTAGTTTGACTACAATTTGACTACAAATATATCAGTTTTAGGCAGTTTTAAGTAAATTTAGACCGATAGTTGCAAATCGCAATTATCGGTCTATTTTTTTGTCCTTTTTTGGCAAAAAAACATTTGCTGTCAAAAATAGGTATATTTGCTGTCAAAATTTGTGCTAAATTTAGTTATAAAATCATAAAAAAAAGTCCGTAAACACGGACTTTTCGATGGTTGGGATGAGTGGACTCGAACCACCGACCCCCACCTTATCAGGGTGGTGCTCTAACCGACTGAGCTACATCCCATCGTATTAAATTGTGTTTGACATGGCAAGTTCTGACCTTGCGTCTCCGACCCTAAATTACCTTATCAGGGTGGTGCTCTAACCAGCTGAGCTACACCTCTATAATTTTTCGAAACGGTGTTTCCGCTTCGAGTGCGTTTTGAGTTTATTGCTTTCAAAGAGGGATAAAATGAAAACAAATAACCTTTATTCGCATTATGAGTATACCTTGAAAATTTAATATTGTCAACTACTTTTTTCTATTTTATCAAACTTTTTTATTTATACATTTTACGCTTATCAAAAAATCAAATTCTAACTCTTCCAATTTAAAATATATCACGCCATCTTTTGAAGCATTTATTAAGAAAATATCAAACTGTTTTTCAAGTTGGATTCCGCTTGAGCATGAATAGTCAAGTTTAGAACTATCTACTTGCAGATTTTTGCTATCATAAAGATTAATATAAAATGTAGCGTAATCTGACACGAATAAGGTGTCATTATTAAAGTTGCAGTTTTGATTAGTTTGAATGTAATAGTAAAAACTTTGTTTTTGTTGCGAGACTACAATCTTGCAGCTTGAGTGAATTATTTTATCCTTATAGCTTGCAGTAGCACGTAAAATTGTGTTACCAGCGCCGACAGCAAATATTTTATTATTTTCTATCTTAGCCACACGAGAATCTGCCACGGCAAAGCTTATTTCTGCTTCCTTTATGTTTATTTCGTAGTTAATATCATAGCTGCTGCCTTCTTCAAGTGACATTTGGCTTTGCAAAATAAGTTGAAGATCAATTTGCTCTTTAGAAAGTGATATGAAAATGCCTAGCATTAATGAAATGCTAAATGCAAGGCAGATAAGTGCAGATAATATAAATTTAAAGTTTCTGGTTAATATCACATAAAATATTTTAGTCGAAAAGTGTCAAAAAGACAAGAAAAATAACTAAAATTAATGAATAATATTAAAACAGAGGCTTAGACATCTCTTCAGGCTGTTTCAAACCTAGAAGTTTCAAAATTGTTGGTGCAATATTAGAAATGCCACAATTCTTTTTTAAGCGAACTTTACGTTTCTCACTAACTAAAATGCAGGGAACTTTGTTTGTGGTATGAGTTGTAAGTTTATTACCATTTTTATCTATCATATCTTCCGCGTTGCCATGATCTGCACATATCACACATTCGCCGCCGGCCATCAAGGTTGCCAAGGCGACCGCATAAGCTTGTTTATCTATGCAAGCGATGGCTTCTTTGGCGGCTTGAAAGTTGCCTGTATGTCCAAGCATGTCAGCGTTAGAATAATTTACAACTATAAAATCATACTTTGCCGAAGCGATAGCCTCTAAAGTGTGTTCAGTTATCTCTAAAGCTTTCATTTTGGGGTAGTAAGAAAAATCGGGGGTGTCTATGCTTTCAATTAGTTTTCGAGTTTCTCCCTTATAAGGTGTTTCATTCCCGCCATTAAAGAAAAACGTCACATGGGCATATTTGGTGGTTTCAGCAATATGAAATTGAGTAAGTCCATTCTTGCTTATTATTGCTGCAAGATTATCTTGCACTATACGCGGAGGATAAAGCGTGTTAAGCCCTTTTAGTTGGTCGGAATATTCTTCCATAGGCGTAAAAAGTAAGTTTTTTAAAGGTTTTACCTTAAATTTATCAAAATTTTTATCTGTCAAAGCGAAAGTAATTTCTCGGGCTCTATCCGAACGATAATTGAAGAAGATTACGCTGTCGTTGGCTTTGAAGGTGGCTTTAGGGTTGATTATGGCTGGCTCAATAAATTCATCAGTTATGCCATTTTTGTAATTGTATTCTATAGCCTCTATTGCGCTTTTAAAGTTTTGACCTTTCCCATTTACAAGAAGCTCGTATAGTTTTTTTACTCTGTCCCAACGCTGCTCCCTGTCCAAAAGCACTCTTCCTGCAATAGAGGCTATACTAGCGTTAGTCCCTTTAATTTTTTCTTGCGTTTTATTGATAAAGCTTTTGGCTTCGCAAATTCCAGTATCACGTCCATCCGTAAATGCATGAATGTAGATATTGTCAATTTTAAAATTTTTAGCATAGTCAAGTATTGCAAAAAGGTGATTGATGTCCGAGTGCACTCTGCCATCCGACAAAAGCCCCATTATTTGCAACGTGCCATACTTTTCTGCATGACGCATTGCTTTTTCTAGTGCTGGATTATTAAAAAATTTTCCATTTTTAATTTCGCTATCGATAAGGCTTAAATCTTGCAAGTTGACACGTCCAGTTCCAAGCGTGAGGTGTCCAGCTTCCGAATTTCCCATGATGCCTTGAGGCAGCCCGACTGCTTCGCCGCTAGCGTCAAGTTGAGTGTAAGAATATCTCTTTTTAAGTTTGTCTAGGTATGGCGTTCCTGCTGCAACTATCGCATTCCCAAACTTGTCTTTTCTTATTCCAAATCCATCTAAAATAATTAATGTTACCATATTTAAGCTCCTATTTTTTTAATAAAAATAATTTTAAAAATTATTAATATTTATTTTTTAATAAAAAAATCGTATAAAATATTAAAAATAATACCATTTTTATTAAATTATTAAAAAATTAAAATAAATTATATCGTTCTTTATGAATTATTGCATTAAATAATTTTTGTTTACATGCGGGATATTTTTTATTTAATATTTTTAATATATTTTTTGCCTGTTCACGTTGAGTAGCGTGATTTACGGGGCAAGCGTTTTGCAAAACTGGCAAATCATTTACTACGGAAATAATATCATTTTCGCTGCAATAAATAAGTGGGCGTATCACGTGCAAGTTTACTTTTGACAAATATGCCAGAGGTTTAAAGGTGGAAAGGCGCCCTTCAAAAAATAGTGACATGATAAAAGTTTCAATAAGGTCATCTTGGTGATGTCCAAGTGCCACCTTATTGCAGCCAAGTTCTTTGGCTGCACTATTTAGCATTCCTCTTCGCAAATTAGCGCATAGCGAACAGGGATTTTTTTCTTTTCTTATGTCAAAAACCACTTCAAAAACGTTTGACGGCACAATATGGTGCTGTATTTTCAATTTTTGGCAAAATTCTTGTATTTTTGAATAGTCCATCTTTCCGTTGCTTAGGTCCACAGTTACAGCCACGAGCTGAAACTTTTGCGGGCAAAATCTCTGATATGCCGCAAGTGCGGCAAGCAGAGCGAGGCTATCTTTGCCTCCAGAAACTCCTACAGCAATTTTGTCATCAGCTTGAATAAGCTGATATTCTTCACAGGCCTTACGCATGGCACTTAGTATTTTTTGCATATTTTACCTCAAAATATATAAAAATATTATCAAAAAAATATAAAAAACGCAATTAAATTCAAAAAGAATAAAAATTAATTAAAAAATTATTTATTATCCTTTAAAACAAAAAATATTTTTTATTATTTTAGTTAAAATAAATTATTATTATTTATTAATAATACAAGAGAT
>CAOQRA010000024.1 GCA_948512295.1 uncultured Eubacteriales bacterium | reverse complement strand
TGGGAGCTTAGCTTAAACCTTGTAAATGAGGAACTTGCAGAAAGGATTTCATCCTCTTTGAAAAGTATATCAAAAAAATTTGGAGGAATTGTAACTTCCAATAAAATCAATGGTCATATTTGTATATTAGTAGGAGTAGATAAATCTAAACGTCAGCAAGTTGAAGTTATACTGTCACGAGCTATTACTCAAATTATTTGCACTTATTATAAGTCCTCCTTTTTAGATAAATATCTATTTATTCCAAAACAAGATAAATCCATGGTGGTGGCTTTTAAAAAAGCGCTTCTCAACTTTGATCGAGAAACCGACTATTATATAATTCAAAATAATCTTAATTTTAATAGAGATATTTATTTAGATTCCTTTTATGAATTTAGACTTAAAAAACTTAAAGATAAATGGACTGAGCTTGTAGCTCTTGCCAACGAGAACCGCGAATATTTAATTACAACGGATGCCTTTTTAGACCTTTTAAAATTCCTAGTAGATAATTTAGACATTTGTGAAGAGGAAGTTAGCATAGTTGAAGAGGAAGACGGATATAAGATATACTCTTCAATAGATGATGGCTCTCAAATAGTATATGGCGAGGAGGGGTTAATTTCTTCCATTATAGATATGTCGCCTCAAAAAATTAATATTTATTGCAAAGCTATGACAAAAGCTACCGAGTTGCTAGAAAAAATATACGATGAGCGCATTGTCGTTTGTACTCACCCTCATACAATGAATTTTAAAAAGAGTTGAAAAATACTTGACTTTTTAAGTTTCTATGCTTAAAATATTAATATAAGCATTAGCAATAAGATAAGTAGTAATATCGAATGCGTTCAGAGAAGGGTTGGCTGCTGAAAAACCTAAGCGGAAGATACTTACGAAACCACTTAATTTGCGTTTGAAGTGCGGACAATTTAAAAGTGGCAGTTTATCTGCAATTAAGGTGGAACCGCGGTTGAAACAAATCGTCCTTAAACAAACTTAGTTTGATTTTAAGGGCGTTTTTTAATGTGAAAATCCTTGATGTCAATCTGAGTAAATCTTCCCTTTGTCATCTTAAGCCATAAGCAAAATAACTTATCCTTTCTTCTGTCATCCTGAATGTAATGAAGCATCTTAGGCTTCAAAGTGATAGATTCTTCGCTAGTCCACCCCACAAATGCTGAAGCGTTTGTGGGGGACCCCGAACGCTCAGAATGACAAAGTGGTTATAATATGTTTTGGCAAGTCCTCGGATAGACGCGGAGGGAGAAATCAATCAAAAAGGAGAAAATTTATGAAAATAGAAAAATCTTATGATAAAGAACTAGAAATGGCAAGACATTCTCTTGCGCATATCCTTGCAAAGGCAATTTGTCAAATGTATCCACAGACACTCCTTACAATCGGTCCAGCGATTGAAGATGGTTTTTATTATGACATTGACCTTGACCATGCACTTTCGCCAAATGAATACAAAGAGATCGAAAAGCGTATGACCGCCATTATTAATAAAGGCGAAAAGTTTACACGCAAGGTGGTTTCGAAAGAGGATGCACTTAAACTTTTTGCTGGCAACGAATACAAAACTGAAATCATCAACGAACTGCCAGCAGGGGAAGAAGTTTCCTTATATTATACTGGCGACGACTTTTATGACCTTTGCCGCGGACCTCATGTAGAGTCCACAAACAAACTTCAAGCCTATGGTTTTAAAATTCACAGTGTAAATGGTGCATATTGGCGCGGCAGTGAAAAAAACAAAATGCTACAACGTGTGTACGTATATGCATTTAAAACCAAGAAAGATTTGGCGGATTATCTCAACCTTTTGGAAGAGGCCAAAAAGCGCGACAACCGCAAACTAGGTAAAGAGCTTGGATTATTCATGATTTCGCCAGAAGGACCAGGTTTTCCTTTCTATCTTCCAAATGGCATGGTTATTCGCAATGAACTTATTGATTTTTGGCACAAAATTCATAGAGATGCAGGTTATAAAGAAGTTATGACACCTATCATGTTATCTCGCCATCTTTGGGAAACTTCAGGACACTGGGACCATTATAAAGAAAATATGTACACAACTAAAATTGATGATACTGACTTTGCCATCAAACCCATGAACTGTCCCGGCGGAATTTTAGTTTATAAAAATTCGCCTCATTCCTATCGTGATTTGCCGCTTCGCATTGGCGAACTTGGACTTGTCCATCGTCATGAAAAATCGGGTGAACTGGGTGGAATGATGCGCGTGCGTTGCTTTACTCAAGATGATGCCCACATTTTCATGACTCCATCACAAATTAAAGATGAAATTAAAGGGGTGGTAGCGCTAATAGATAAAGTATATTCGGTTTTCAATCTCGGATATGAAATCGAGCTTTCAACTCGCCCAGAAAACAGTATGGGTAGTGACGAAGATTGGGAAATTGCAACCAAAGGTTTGCAAGAAGCGCTCGACGAACTTGGTAGAGATTATGTCATAAATGAGGGTGATGGCGCGTTCTATGGCCCTAAAATTGACTTCCACTTGAAAGACGCAATTGGCAGAACTTGGCAATGCGGAACAATTCAACTTGACTTCCAACTGCCTCAGCGTTTTGAACTTGAGTACACGGGTGAGGACGGCGAAAAACATCGTCCGATTATGATACATCGCGTGATTTATGGTGCAATTGATAGATTTTTTGGTATTTTGATTGAGCATTTTGCAGGGGCATTTCCGCTCTGGCTTGCGCCTGTGCAAGTGAAAGTTTTAACTTTAACTGAACGCAATAATGATTACGCTAAGAAGATTTATGATGAGTTGTTTGCGGCAGGCCTACGCGTGGAACTTGATGACCGCAATGAAAAAATTGGCTACAAAATTCGTGAAGCACTTTCTATGAAAATTCCTTATCAAATTATAGTTGGCGATGAGGAAGAGAAAAATGGCACAATTTCAATTCGAGGTCGCAAAAATGAAAACGCTACTGGCATAAGTCTTGCGGATTTTGTCGAAAGACTAAAAAAAGAAATAGAAACTAAGAAAATATAGGTTAAAAACGTTTTGAAATAACTTAAGAATATGCTAATATGGGAGAGGTAACATGACATTCGATGGAATTATGGTAATTATTGCAGTTATATTTATCGCAGTTTCTCTTTTTGTCATTATGAAAAAGTGAGGTAATATATGAAAAGTTTATTAATGCAAATAGAATGGGCTCAATGGATTTTAATCGGGTTTATAGTTCTCTTAGTTATAGCTTATCCAATACTTGTTTCCAGCCGTAATAAAAAAGAAAATCAAAAAATGCAAGAGCAGACAAATTCGCTTAAACGTGGTGATAAGGTTTTAACTACAAGTGGCGTTTATGGAACAATAGTTGACCTTGAAATGGCAGAGGATAAAAAGATAGTAACTATTGAAACTGGCTCTGGTAAAACAAAAGGTTATATTTCAGTAGATGCTTATGCAATTTATCAAGTATTTTCTGATAAGCCTGCAGCACCAGCAGCCGAGTCAAAAGCTGAAGAAAATCCAGTAGAAGAAAACAAAAAAGTTAAGAAAAGTAAAAAAGTGGAAGTTTTGCCATCAACTGCCGAAAACGCGGAAGCAATTAAGCCTTTTGAAGAAAAGGCTGCAGAAACTGAGTCAAATACAACGGCTGAAATTGAAGCACAAATTAGTGGTAAAAAATCAAGAAAGAAATAGCAGTAATGCTATTTTTTTATTACATATTTGCACATTAGAAATTTCATTATTGTTCTATTAAGTTTAATGCTTTCATAAATTATCATATAAGCTTAGTTGGAGGTCATAATGAAATTAAAGTTAAAAGCCAGAAAAGTGTCGGATAAACCCAAAAATACTCTTGTTATTTCAATTTTAAAGGGCAGCTTAACCGCGGTTTGTGTTTCCCTTATCGGAATACTAATATTTGCATTTTTATTAAAGTTTACTAATATTTCTGACAGCATTATAAGTCCAGTCAATCAAGTAATAAAAGGTGTTAGCGTATTTTTAGGAGTATTTTTAGGGCTTAAAAAACAAAAAGAATTAGGGCTTGTAAGCGGATTATTGATAGGTTTAATTTATACTATTGCAGCCTTTTTAGTTTTCTCTCTTTTAAATGGCGCTTTTAGCTTTGATAGAACGCTGCTTAATGATATTTTATTTGGCGCAGTTACAGGTGCTATATGCGGCGTGATAGCTGTCAATTTGAAAAAAAGTTCCAACTAAATTTAAAAAACATTTGACATAAGTCCACAATTTATCTATACTTAATAAGTAAGAAATTTTTATGAATTAATTTTCTAACTTTTGGGAAAGATTTAAAGGGGACTTGAATGACTAAAAAAAAATCAATCGTAAGATTTGTATTTCTTGCAATCATAGCTGTAATTGGCATACTGCTTTCAGTATGCGAATTTACAATTCCATTTACTAATCACAAATATCATGGTTTTGCAAACTCAATTTCGCTTGGTCTTGACCTTTCAGGCGGGCTTTCCGTTGTTTATGATTGTGAAACCTCTGGACAAGGCGACCTTTCATCAGCTATAGATGCAACTAAAACTAGACTTGAAAATATTTTATATAGCGAAGGCTTTTCAGAGGCTAAAGTACAAAAAATGGGTGGCTCAAGAATAAAAATTGAGGTTCCAGATGCAAAAGACACCGATGATATTTTTACTTTCCTTGAAAATCCACGTACGCTTAACATGACGCTTGAAAAAGCTTCAAGTGGCGTGACACCAGAGGTGTATATCACTGGCTCTGATATTAAAAATGTATATGTTCATTATGATACCACGGAAAACAAGCATGGCGTACTTTTATATTTTACGGATGAGGGTAGGTCTAAATTTGCCGAGCTTACTCGTCGTGCGTCTTCCGCTTCTAGTGACGAAGAGAAAATAGTATATCTTTATTTGGGCGAAGTTAGTGGCGAACCTTGGGGTCAGCTTCAATGTAAAGAAGAAATCACAGGTGGCTCTACCTTTATTTCTGGTGGCGGCATAGATAGCCCAGAAAGCGCAAAAGAATATGCGTTTAATATTATGAGTGGTACTTTTAATGTTAAACTGACTTTGATTGAAAATAGTGTTATATCAGCAACTTTAGGTCGCGATGCCTTATTCCTTGGCATAATTGCAGGTGTGGTTGCACTTGTGCTTGTAATGGCCATCATGTGGTGGAGATATGGGGATTTTGGTCTACTTGCAAACTTCTCACTAGTATTCTATCTCATATTAATGTTATTCTTCTTGCAAGCAATTCCTTTTGTTCAATTGACTTTACCAGGCATAGCGGGCATAATTCTCAGTCTTGGAATGGCAGTTGATGGTAACATTATTATTTTCGAACGTATTAAAGAAGAATATGCTTCTGGCAAAAAAATGCATTTGGCAGCTAAAAGCGGCTTTAAACGTGCTTTTTGGCCTATCTTTGACTCAAATATAACTACGATATTCACTTCGATTATATTGTATATTTTAGGCACTTCTGCAATTAAAGGCTTTGCAATTACCTTGTTCCTTGGAATATGCCTTTCTATGTTCACTTCACTTGTTATAACTCGTTTCTTAGTTAAATCTTATCTTCCACTCAATACAACCAAACCTCAGCATGCAAGACTTACCCGCGAAGAGGGCGTGGTTGAAATTAAAGAGGAAGAACCTGTAAAAGAGGAAACTGCCGTTCCTTTCGAGATGATCGAAGGAGGTGAGAACAATGAATAAAAACTTTAAAAGATATTCAATGGACAATATGTTAAAAAACTCGCGTTTTGATTTTTGCAAAAATCTTAAGTGGTTTATAATTCCTCCTATTGTAATCATTATCGTCGGCATTATATTAATGTGTACTATTGGGTTTAATCTTGGACTAGATTTTACTGGCGGCTCTGTCATTAAAGTCTATGCCAATGCTGAAGAAAAAATAGAAGACAGTGAAATTTATCATATTGACTCAAACAACGAAGACTATAATGCTATGCGCGTTAAAATTGAAGAAGTTTTAAAAGAAAATGGACTTTCAATCGCCTCTTTCCGCTCGACTACAATGGACATTGAAAATGTAGTCACTGGCGGACTTGCCGTTGAAGTGCAGTATCAAAATTTAGAGGGTGCAACTGGCACTGAAATTGCAGAGCTTAACAATAAAGTTCGTGCAAGTTTGCAGCAAGTATTTGGATATACAAAATATACTGCGACAGTCGATTATCGCTATGCAATCTCGGCGCCCGAAGTTGTAACCGCAGCCGCAAGCAGTGAACTTCTTATGAACGCTTTTATCGCTATGCTTGTCGCAATTGTGTTAATATTAATTTACGTAGCTTTCCGCTTTGAAATTACAAGTGGACTTGCAGCAGTTCTAGCACTTTTCCATGACCTTTTGATTATGACAAGTTTAGTGCTGATATTTAGAATTCCAATTAACAGCAGTTTTGTCGCAGGACTTGTTACTATACTGGGCTATTCAATTAATAACACAATCATTATTTTTGATAGAATTCGTGAAAACAATAAAAATGGAAAATACGCGGGGGCAAGCAATGTTAAAGTTGCCAACGAATCCGTTAAGCAAACTATGACGCGCTCAATTTACACAACTCTTACAACGCTTATCACAATCGCTCTTGTAGCGATTATAGGGGTGAGCGACATTCGCGAGTTTGCAATTCCTATTTTAATTGGAATTATGGCAGGCTTTTACTCTTCGGTATTTATTACTCCAGGGCTCTGGGCAATTGCCTACAAACCTAAGAAAAATAAAAAAGTGGCTAGAGTTTAGTCACTTTTTTTGTCATGTGAGACAAAAGTTCTGTCAAAAAGATTCTTCCGCTTTGCGTCAGAATGACAATTTCAAATTTTGTCAAAAAAGATTCTTCCGCTTTGCACTTTTGCACAGTACCTTCGACTGTTCATCCCACAAGTGAGGCACTTGCGGGACCCCCGAACGCTCAGGGCTCATTGCGCTTGGCTCACCAGAATGACAAAACTTAGGGTAGGTCATTTTGAAACGAGCAAAGTGAAGTTGAAGAATCTTTTTTATTTAGCGCTTTTGTAAGACTTGTCTATTTTAACTTTCTTGTTTATATAACTCCTTATACTCCTTGCATTTTTCCATAAGTGCTGCGTGAGTACCTCTTTTAAATACTTTGCCATCTTTAATAAACATTATTTCATCTGCATCAATAATGGTGGAAAGTCTATGTGCAATAATTATGATTGTGCGTTTGCCAGATAGAGAGGCAATGACTTTTTTAATCTTCTCTTGATTTTCGTTATCAAGACTGGAAGTTGCCTCATCTAATATGAGTATTGGGGTGGAGGTAAGAAGCGCCCTTGCAATTGCGAGTCTTTGCTTTTGTCCGCCGCTGAGTATCAGTCCATTTTCGCCGAGTACAGTGTCAAGTCCATCTTTTTGTTTAATTATAAAGTCATAAAGTTGTGCATTTTTAAAGGCTTCGCAAATCTCTTCATCAGTTGCTTCAGGCACTACAATCTTTAAGTTTTCTTTAAATGACATATTAAATATGTAAGGCTCTTGCGGAACGACTGTAATAAGTTTGCGTAGACTATCTTTGCTAAGCTCAGAGAGGGGAGTGCCTGCAAGTATAACTTCGCCCTCGTTTACGTCATACATTTTAGATAGCAATTTAATCATCGTACTTTTGCCTGCGCCGCTGGCTCCAACTATGCCGATTGTCGTGTTTTCTTTTATTTTGAACGACATATTTTGAATTACATATTCATCTTTATATGCAAAGGTTACTTTGTTAAATTCTACAGTCTTAGGCTTTGTAGGGTCAATATCGTTTTGGCCATACTTTTCAAATCCGAAATCATAGCCACTTAGTACTTGATTTATACGGTAGGAGTCAAATTCAATGTCTTTTACGACATTGACAATGTTCATCACAGTATTACCTAAGCCCATAATATTTCCGTAAAAGTTCCACACTGTGAGAGCGATAACGGGCAGTACATTGCCATTTAAAAGTAGATATGCCATAAGTGCTACAAAACCGAATTGAATTGCACGATAGGAAATGCGCTCTATGTAGTAAAGCGAGTTCATATTACGCTGATTATTATATTCCATTTTGACAAGCCCTAATTTCAATTCAGCATTTTTATTATAAACCTCGTTTGTAATATGTGAAGCTTTTATATCTCGTATTCCACGCAAAGTTTCATTTGTAAAACTGGAAACTATGTCTGCTTTTTCGCGTATTTTCTTTCTGTTTTTAATGCGGATTTTAGTTCTTGTTACTGATATTACAATTTTAATTATCAAAGCGGCTATAATATATAACCCAAGCCATATATTTAAAAACATTGTAAACCCCATAAAAAAGGCGGTTGAAATTATGTCTAAAAAATCTTGAATGATGGTTATAAAACTTCTTACATACGCCGTTGTGGAGCCATTGATAACGCTAAGGAAAAATCCCGACTGCGATTTGTCAAAATTTTGCATTTTTAAAGCTAGTGATCTATCAATAACTTTCATTTGTAAGTCGTAGGAAACTTTGTTTGTCAACTTATTTATTACAAATGACCAGTTGATCCAGTTAAGTAATGAATTAACTATTCCACTGCCGAGCATTATACCGCCAAAAATAAGAATATTTGTCACTTCAGAAGCGGTGAGGGATGCAATAAACTTAGCACTGTAAATAGGGGTTATAATACTAACTGCAAAACATAGCGCCATTATAATCACTCCGCAAGTCACTAACGCCCAATATGGCTTAAAAAAAACTAGTAAACTAAAAAAGTTTTTATAGCCTTTTGTTCCGTCGCCATACACTTTAAACTCTTTAGTAGATTTTTTCATTTATCCTCCTAAAAAACACATGTTTCATTATACCCCCCCCCGCAAGATTGTCAAGATTTTTCCGCTAGAAAAATATTATTTTTTGTTAGGCAAAAATGCTTGCTTTTTTTTAAGAAATATGCTAATATATCTAAGTCATTGGACAATTTGCACTCATAGCACATTTTAAAGTTGTTGCCTAAGACGAATTTTGATGCCAAAAAGAAATTTTAAAGATTTCTCCACTTCGGTCGAAATGACAGAAGAATTAATTAGAATTTAAAAAGTGCCTAAGGCACTTGGGGTGACTTTAAGAGCTAAAGCTATGGGGAAGGACAAAAACAAAAAGGAGGATTTAAAAATGTCAGTAATTTCAATGAAACAACTTCTAGAAGCTGGCGTTCACTTCGGTCATCAAACTAGAAAGTGGAACCCTAAGATGAAAAAGTATATCTTTACTGCAAGAAATGATATTCATATTCTTAATCTAGAAGATACCTCCGCTCAAGTTGACAAAGCATACTTATTTGTACGCGATGTAGTTGCTAGCGGAAAAAGTGTACTCTTTGTAGGCACTAAAAAACAAGCTCAAGAAGCTGTTAAAGAGGAAGCAGAGCGATGCGGAATGTTCTATGTGAACACTCGTTGGCTTGGTGGCTGCCTCACAAACTTTAAGACTATCAAAACTAGAATTGAACGTCTTAACAAACTTAACCAAATGGAAAAAGTAGGGGAATTTGACCTGCTCCCTAAGAAAGAGGTTACACTTTTAAAAACTGAAAGAGAAAAACTTGAAAAGAACCTTGGCGGAATTAAGGAAATGAGAGAACTTCCTGGCGTAGTTTTCGTAGTTGACCCTTGCATTGAGCATATCTGCGTTAAGGAATGCTTAAATCTTGGTATACCTATGGTTGGTCTTGTAGATACTAACGGCAATCCAGAGGGCATTGACTATGTTATCCCTGGTAATGACGACGCTATTCGTTCTGTAAAACTCATTGCAGGAGCTATTGCAGACGCTGTTATTGAAGCTCGCGAAGGAGTTTCTATGAAAAAAGAAGAAGTTGAAGATGAGGCTATCGACCTTGCTAAAGCTTTAACTGAAATGAAACCTAATCTTGAAATGGCTGAAGGTGGCGAAGAAAATCGCGCTAAAAAGCCTGCAAAACGTAAACCTGCTCCTAAGAAAAAGGAAGAAAAGGTAGAAGAAAAAGTAGAAAAGAAAGGAGAATAATTATGAGTTTTACAGCTAAAGATGTTGCAGAGCTTCGCGCCCGCACAAACGCTGGTATGATGGACTGCAAAAAAGCATTAACTGAATGTGATGGTGACTTTGAAAAGGCTGCTGTATGGCTCCGTGAAAAGGGTATTGCAGCTGCTGCTAAAAAGCAAGGCAGAATTGCAAGCGAAGGCGTTGTTTCTTCATACATCCACATGGGTGGAAGAATTGGCGTTTTGGTCGAAGTTAACTGCGAGACTGACTTCGTGGCTAAAACCGAACTTTTCCAAGAAATCGCAAGAAATGTTGGTATGCAAATCGCTGCTGCAAATCCAAAATATGTCCGCATTGAAGAAGTGCCAGCAGTTGAACTTGAAAAGGAAAAAGAAATTCTCCGCGTTCAAGCTGCAAACGAGGGTAAACCTGCCGCTATCATTGAAAAAATGGTGGAAGGACGTATCAAAAAATTCTATGAGGATAACTGCCTTATGGAACAACCATTCGTTAAAGACAGCAGCATGAAAATCTCTGACTATATCAATGAAATGACTCTCAAGATTGGCGAGAAAATTTCTATTCGTCGCTTTGTTCGTTATGAACTTGGTGAAGGGCTTGAAAAGCGTCATGATGACCTTGCGGAAGAAGTTGCTAAACAAATGGGCACAAAAGCTTAACAAATCAAAATTAAGACGGAAACTTCCGTCTTCTTTGTTACAGAAAACCGCGGGTTTTACCTGTGGATTTTTATTTATTATACTTTAAAATATTGAAGATATTTCGACTTTGCGTGCTTGTCATCTCGACTGGAGAGCCCCGTAAGATTTCTCGGTTATGCTAGAAATGACAACGAGGTTTCCTGTGGAGAAATATCATCAAATAACTCCTTAATTTCTCAATCTCTATTGACAAAAGAGCAGTTTTAATTTATAATTAAAAGGTAATACTAAAGGAGAAAATATGCCTAGAATCAAACGTACAATAAACGGAATTAAAATGCTATCAGAGGATGAGATTGCTATCATTGACGAGTTTATAAACTCGAGCGAGGGCGTCAAAAAAGCCGCTGACGAGCTTAAACATATTTTTCAAAAACACTTTTGTTTTAAAGAGGAAGAAATTAAATTATACATCTACAATATTTGCGAGCAACTCGAAAATGATGTGGTTTACAAAATTCGCGACCTATGTAAAGCCTTTGAAGAAAATGATATAAAAGACTTTGACAAGGAAAAGCGTAATCCACTTGCACGCAGCGTTTTTGACGACATTATTTCGCTTTTTAAAGACAAAGTTAGACATATTAGCGAAAGTTTTGAAGATGTATTAGATATGGCAAGAACACTTCATATTGACCCTTTCAAACTTGCAATAAAAACAAATCTTGAAAAGTTGACGGAGGAAAACTTTGAGCAAACTATAAATTCACTTACAAAGGAAAAGTATTTAGATTCCCACACCGAAGAATATAGTCATCTGTTCACAAACGAAGAATTTAAAGACGCTCTTGAACATTGTGCCACACTTGCAAACCAAGCCACAAGTGAAAGGGTGGCAAAAATTTTTAATTTACTAAATAACCTCTTTTGGGATGAAAATGCAAAGGCTTATTTATATGACGTCAGAGATATTATTAAATCAGCACCATCTATTTTAAGCTGTCCACCAGCTACAATTGAAAATACAATAGAAATGCTTAAAACTTTTTATGAAGACAGTGTAGGTGGCAGGGCAAAACTTCTACAAAGAATAAAATTATCTCCTACAATACTGACAGTAGATTTTAATCGTATTACTAGTTTTAATTCCATATTTGCAAAAACTATAGAAAGTATAATTGCCTCTAAGAAAAATCCTACCGCTATACAAAAGAATGCAAAAAAATATTCTCAAAGCCTTGCTGACGAATTGGTTTTTGACATAAATCGTCTAACTCAAATAGATAAACTTAAAACAGAAACCATGCCAGAAAAAGCAGAAATATTAACTAAATATTTAGGAGTTGATAACGCAATAACCTGTCTGCAAAACACCTCAATACTCCAAGCTTCGCCGCAATATCTAGAACTTGCACTTGCAAGCATTATACAAGAGGAAATGGATAGCAAAATCAATCTTAGACAAACTTTTGTTGAAAATCCATCTCGCATATTAAATCAATATGAAAACACCTATCGTGATAATGGCGGTGCCAATGGTGAGGCTGAAATTGAACGAGCAAAGAAAAAACAAATTATAGTTTCTGAATTCCCAGAGATATTTCTATCCAATGCTGAATTTGAAAGCATAAAAAGAAAGGCTGGAAATAAAAAAGTTGGTATAAGTCAAAAGTTAATAGATAAACTTGTCAAAGAAGCACGCGAGGAAGAAGCGAAACGTAAAGCACTAGAGGTGGAAAGACTGAAAGCAGAAGCACAAGAGGCGGAAAGATATCGACAAGCGCGTAAAGAGGAGCGTCAACGTAAGAAAGAGGAAGAGCGTGAGAAAAAGCGCCTACAAAAAATAGCAGAAAAAGAACGCTTTATTGCTCAGCGTACTGCTAACTCTCAGCAAGTTGCGATAAATACTGAAAAAGAACTTACGCTTGAAGAAAAACAAGCTTTAAGATGCTCTAAAGTGCCAAAAGTGAAACCTATCAGCAAAGAGCTATCCATCTTTCAAACCTATCTAGCGCAATATGAACCAATTTTTGAAGCTTTCAAGCTAAATAATTATTATCCTAAAAATTTACCTAGATTTTCTAAAATTAAAGAAGCGCTCACACTATTTGAAGACACGTCTATTGAAGCTTACGAACTTTCAAAGCAGATTATTGAATATGCCAAATTTTTACAAGATAAAATTTTAGATAAAAAGAATGAAATGGCTATAACTAATCTTAGTTATATTATAACTGATAAGGATTATACCGACATTACAGGAAAAGGACTTTATATCTTTGAAAGAGTTAAAGATATAAATAAAAAATACAATAAAGTTTTTAATATCATTACTGAAAGTTTTAAGAAAAATTCAGAAGCCGCAAAAGTGTTTGCTCACAAATATATATCCAACGACAACTTATTTATGAAAGTAGGCTATTTACGAGATATCATTTGTGAATATGCTTATGCGATTGAAGAGGAGGCGGAAGCTTTCTTTGGAAAAAAGTGCGAAGAAATGTTTTTCCCTGACTATCTACAAGACAGCATTAAATTTGTACAAAGCTTTACAAACAATTTTTATTTCAACTTAAATTGTAACGCGCCTCTTCTTTACGACATTTATTGCGTTTCTTTACATGAAGTTTTATTTCATAGAGATAGCAGAATAAGCAAAAAGTGGGATAAAAGTGTACTTAACCCTTTACAATATAATAACGACTTAGATAGCGATGTACCAAGCTTAAATCCTGACCTTCTATTTTCTTTTGTTTCGCTTTTAGACGAAGAAGTTAAATATCTTTATGAAGTAAACTCTCATACTTTTCCTTTTTACAATCTAAACACTGGCAATTTTATTATTCAATATCAATCTAATTCTGCACCGAAAGATGATTGCCAATGTTATAGCGCTCACGTGACAAGTGATAACGAACGTTGCCATCCAGGCTTAAAACCTGCTGTTTTATCTGATAACTTTCCAAATTTACCATTAAAGTTACATTTTATAAACTTATCGCAAGAGGATGAAAAAAAGCAGTTTTTAACCTTTAATAATGAGGAAACAGAAAATCAAGACGAAGAAGCTGTTGACATTGACGAAATTATAAAAATTATAAATGAAGTTAAAAATTCATCTGATAACGAGGGAGAGGGAGAATAACACCTCTCCTTTTTTGCAAATTTTGACTAATATTGTGTAATACTTGATTTTGGTTGCATATTTTTTAATAATGCCTTTATTTTATTTGCAAAAAATATTTAGATATTGTAAAATTAATGCTAAGGAGTTTACTTTATGCAAAACGATATCGAAGAAATTTGCCTATCTTGTCAAGCAGACATTGAAAAGGCGCTTACTCATCAGCTTAGTGAATATCAAGTTATTCGCGCTGGGAGGGCAAATCCTCACATTTTAGATAAGATTTTTATTGACTATTATGGGGCGCCTACGCCTCTTAATCAAATGGCAAGCATAACAGTGCCTGAAGCACGCGTGCTAGCTATATCGGTTTGGGATGCAAGTCAAGTGAAAAATGTTATTAAGGCTATCGCAGCGTCTGATATTGGAATCACTCCAAACGACGATGGCAAAATTATCAGATTGATTTTCCCAGCTCTTACTGAGGAGCGTCGTCGAGATATTGTTAAGAATGTTAAAAAACTTGCAGAGGACACTAAAATTGCAATCAGGTCAGCTAGACGTGACGCTATGGATATGCTTAAAGACCTTGAAAAAGAGGGTATGATTTCACAAGATGAACAATCTGCAGGCGAAAAAGAAGTTCAAAAGCTTATAGATAGTGCAATTGACAAAGTAGAGGATGTTTGTAAAGCAAAAGAGAAAGAAATTATGGAGGTTTAAAAACCTAATACAAACATAATTTTTTGAGGCTATAAAGGATGGCTATGCGTAACAAAAATATACCTAATCATATTGGAATTATCATGGATGGAAATGGCAGGTGGGCGACTAGACAATCACTGCCACGCAACGTGGGTCACAAAGAAGGCATTAATGCCGTGGATAGGACTATCAAAGCTGCACTTAAACTAAACATAAAAATACTGACTTTTTTTGCTTTCTCAACTGAAAACTGGAAACGTAGCAGCGAAGAAATTAATGGTATATTCAAGCTTGTACGAGAGTTTATCAAAGGCAAAAAAGATGAATATAAATCACTTGGCGTTAAATTCATAAGTATTGGAGATATTACTAAGTTTCCAGAAGATCTCCAACATGAACTTGATAGAATTAAATTTGAAACAAAAGGCAACAATTCATTAATTGTTAATCTTGCACTTAATTATGGTGGCAGAGCTGATATAGTTTACGCTGTAAACAAACTTATTGACTCTGGCATTAAAAAGGTTAGCGAAGAAGACATTTTAAACAATCTTTACACAAGTGGATTGCCTGACCCTGACTTCATCATACGAACAAGTGGTGAAATGCGCATATCTAACTTTATGCTTTATCAAATGGCTTACAGCGAACTTGCTTTCCCTAAAGTGCTTTGGCCGGACTTTAACGAAAGACATTTAAAAAAGGCGATTAAGGTTTTCAGTAAACGTAATCGCCGATTTGGAGGAATTACATGAAAAAACGACTTTATACATCAATCATGATTATGGCAGTGCTTGTGCTGGCGTTTATACTTAAAATGCTGGTATCTAATTATTTCTTTGACGCCTTAATACTTTTTGTGGTTTGCATTGCCACTCTTGAATGTAGTAGGGTTTTTACCAAGCTTGGAATGTATAATTATCAAATTTTTGCAACTATTTTTCCCGCGTTATTACTTATAATTAATTTGATTGGTGTTAATTTTGATGCTTCAATTGGAATTACATTTACAATACTTCTTGATATCGCTCTTATTTTAGTTTGCTTTGGCGGGGCATTTATATTTGGATTATTATATAAAAGCAAAACACGTAATGAAATGAGAATACGTAAACTGGACAAGTCTACTACTATTACCAAATTCTCATTCAATAAAGCATTTAACACAGCACTAATTTTTATCTACCCATCACTATTTCTTATGATGATGAATTTTTTAAACCATTTCGATAGTTTATCCACTTCATTTTCAAAAGTAGGTGAATTTGGCGGATATTTATCTTTTGTTGCCCTTTTATTTGTGTTTTTAATTCCTATTTTTACAGATACCTTTGGATATTTAATGGGCAGTCTTATTGAAGGGAAAAAACTGGCTCCATCCGTAAGCCCTAATAAACATATTTCTGGCGCAATTGGTGGAAGCCTTTGGTGTACACTTCTTTGCGTATGCGTATATTTAATTTTGAATGCTATACCATCGTTATCAACTATTTTCACCTCTGCAGGTTTTGCTTTCTGGCATGTTTTAATTATTGCTTTAATAGGTTCTGTTATTTGCCAACTTGGCGATTTATTAGAAAGCTTTTTAAAACGCAAGGCAGGCATTAAAGATAGCGGAAAAATTCTTCCTGGCCATGGTGGAATGCTTGACAGATTTGATTCATATATTTTTATAGTACCTTATTTACTTTTGGCATTTTCAATTTTAGTTTTAGTAATTTAGCGAGGGGAAATGATTGTCCTTTACGTAATATTGGCAGTTGTCGTGTTATTGTTCATGGTTCTTATTCATGAACTTGGTCATTACACAGCAGGCAGAATTTTGAAATTTAAAATAGACGAATTTTCTATAGGCTTTGGCAAAGCTATTTTTTCTCGTACAAATAAAAGAGGTGAAAAAATATCATTGCGTATTTTTCCACTTGGAGGGTATTGTGCTTTTGCAGGGGAAGATGGCACTGATAAAAACGGAAACAAACTAAAAGAAGGCAAAGCGTTCACAGATCAAAAAGCATGGAAAAGAATTATAGTGTTTTTGGCAGGTGCCACCTTTAATTTCTTGACTGCAATTGTATTTTCATTTATTTTACTTGTCAGCGTTGGCTATGATATTCCTGAGTTTAATCAAGCGGAACAGATGAAAAATATAATTTCCTATAATTATGCAACTGAGTATAACCCTGAAATAAATATGCTGCAAGAGGGGGATGTCGTTTTTTACGTAGACGGCATTAAAATTGATTTTGCTTACAGCTATAGTTTCCCAGAGCTTGTATCCATGAAAACAAAAGAATTTAAAACTTGGATTGATACCGAGGGCAATAGTTTTGAAAACCATAAGCCAATCACATTTTCTGTTCGTCGTAATGGACAGATGATGGATGTGCCTCTGTACTTTACTAAGGTGACTTATATTAAACTTGACTCTAATAATAAACCAATCTATAAAAAAGATGAAAACAATCAGATAGTCATAGATGAAACCACCACTGAAGAGGGGATTTTAAAATATGACGCATATTCACTAGGCGGCTATATTGACATAAACAACGAAAATCAAATAGTTGTAGATTCAAATGGCTATATGACACTTAATTACAATGCTTATTCTACTTACAGGCATAGCTTTTTAGAAGCACTTGCAAGATGCATTCCATTTGCTTTTGGTCTTGCTTGGATTGTTTTAAAGAGTCTTTGGATGCTTATTACTTTCCAAGTAGCAATAAGTGAAATGGGTGGGCCTATTACAACCATAGCGACAATCGCCACAAGCGTGCAAGCCAATTTTGCCAATATGCTTGTGTTAATCCCTTTGATTTCAGCAAATCTTGCGGTTTTCAATCTTTTACCAGTTCCCGCGCTAGACGGTGCACATGTTGCATTTACAACCGTAGAATGGATTCGACGAAAACCTATCAATCGAGAACTTGAAAACATGATTCATACTCTTGGCTTATTAGTTTTATTTGGATTTGTCATACTTGTTGACATCTTGCATTTTATATTGTAAAATGTAGTCATGCTTACACTTTTAGAAAACATAAACAAACATTTTGAAAATAAATTTTCATTTTTAAAACTCTATGAAGTAGTTTATGATAAAGGATTAAACGTTTGCTCCATAACTTTTCTCTATCCTTTTAACCATGAGGAATTGACTAATGAGGAGCGTGATCAGCTTACAAACTACATCAGAGAGTTTTTGTCTTTAAATGCAAAAGTTAGATTAAAATTGAAAAAGA
>CAOQRA010000023.1 GCA_948512295.1 uncultured Eubacteriales bacterium | reverse complement strand
TATTCATGCTTACCATCAACCAAACCTAATAAATAATCCATAGTGACATTAAAGTAAGCTGCGAATTTTATTATATAATCTAAACTAGGGTCATATACTCGATTTTCCCAACGACTAATTTTTGCTTGTGTAACATTGAAATCTTTAGCAAGTTCTTTTTGCGTTATCCCCTTTTCTAATCTTAACTCCCTTAGTCTAAAATTTATTTTCATACATTCCTCCTTAATTCAAATTTTAGATAAAAAATAAAATAGGCATTTATAATTTACCTACTTTACTTTTTAACATATAAAATTTAATTTTTGAAAAGTGCTCTGAGCACCGAGGTATTTTTTATTTAACTTTTTTTAATTTAAATGAAAAATTGAATTTTTTCTCACTATGCACTTCTCTTTTACTCTGCCTCATTACATTTAAGCAAATACCTATACCTGCCATAAATACCATAACACTCGTTCCGCCACTGGAAATAAAAGGAAGAGGAAGCCCTGTCGGAGGTATTGAGCCTGTTACAACCGCAATATTGAGTAGCGTTTGCACTCCTATAATAAACGCAACGCCCGAAGCAAGCAAGGCGCCAAAGCGATCACGTGCGCCTAATGCAATTTTAATCAGGCAGATTACAAGTGCAAGGAAAACGCCCATTAGCACGAGGCAGCCGAAAAAACCTACCTCTTCGCCTATGATTGAAAGGATAAAGTCCGACTCGGCAAACGGTAAGAAAAGATATTTTTGGCGAGAGTTGAAAAGCCCCACACCAAAGAAGCCTCCGCTGCCCAAACTATAAAGAGACTGAATAAGCTGAAACCCCTCCCCTTGTGGCGACGCCCATGGGTCAAGAAAAGCCATAAGGCGCTTAAGGCGATAAGGCTCTAAAGCAATAAGTAGTGGCACAAAGCCTGCTGCGGGGATAGAAAACATAAGAGTGTGTTTTTTACTCATGCCGCCAATGATTAACATGAAAAGCGTAACAAAAGCTATACACATAGTGACAGACATACTAGGCTCTAAGATGACAAGCACACAAATACTACCGCCTACAAAAAGCACAGGCAAAAGCCCTTTCAAGGTTTTTACTTTATCATGATTGTCACTTAGATAGCTTGCACAGAATATGACTAAGGCAAACTTAGCAATCTCAGAGGGCTGAATAGAAAAGCCTAATAGTGAAATCCAACGCTTTGCGCCATAGCTTTCAGTGCCAATTCCGGGAATAAAAACTAGTGCAAGAAATACCATAGTAACAGCATAAATCCACCACTTGTATTTTTTCAAAAGATGATAATCAAACATTGTAAAAAACACAAGTGCACATATGCCCATTATTACACCCATAACTTGTTTAATTAAAAAGAAATATTGATTGCCATAGTGATACTCGGCGCTGTAAAAACTTGCGCTGTAAACCATGATGCAGCCAAATGTGACAAGCCCAAGTACAAGTAAAACTACAATCAATCCTCTTTTACTGATGTTCTTCAAAAATATACTCCTTAAATCTTTCTCCTCTAACTGCATAGGAAGAAAACTCGTCAAAGCTTGCACATGCAGGGCTTAATAAAATCATTTGTCCCTCGGCTGCAGTTTCTCGTATATGAATGCTTGCGCCCTCAAGCGTATCAAAGACCTCAGGATTGTAGCCATATTTAGTAGCACAAGCTGCAATCTCTTGCCCCGCCTGACCAAAGCAAATAAGCCCATCAAGTGCAATATTTTTATTAAAAATCTCATCAAACTCGCACCCTTTATTTTGACCACCTAGAAGCAAGGTGATTTTACGACCTTGCAAGCTTTCAAGTGCCATAAGCGTGGAAGAAATATTGGTCGCTTTGCTGTCGTCAACAACATCTGCGCCAAGCTTAGTCTTACCTAGATATTGTAATCGATGACCGGCTGGCGTAAAGTTTGCAATTGCCATACGAATAATTTTAGGCTTTACTCGTAAACGGCAAGCAATTCCCACCGCCGCCATAACATTTAAAAGATTCTTATCGCCCACAAGCGGAATTTCACTTAACGGAATAATTTTAGTTTTATTATAGTAAATCGCACTGTTTTTTAAATAAATTCCTCGATTTAGCTGTCTTAATGAGAAAAATATATTTTTCTTACTAGGTCTAAGAGTGCTGACACGTTCGTCATCAAGGTTTAAGAATAGCGTTTGCTTTTTATTTATTAACTTAGTTTTAACCCGAATATACTCCTCAAAGCTTCCATGCCTGTCTAAATGATCGGGTGCTAAATTTAGTACACATGCCATATCGGCATGATAAAGATTAGAAAGCTCCAACTGAAAATTGCTAACTTCACAAACTGTTATACTTTTTCTGTCTGTATCCTTTGCAATACTACAAAGTGGCAAACCAATATTACCGCATACATAATGCTTCAGTCCCGCTGCTTTTAAAATATCGCCAAGCAACATAACCGTTGTCGTTTTACCGTTTGTACCTGTCACACCTATCATCCTGCCTTTACAAAATAGATACCCCAGGTCAAGTTCGGAAAGTACCGGCGTTTTAGTCATTAAAAAATGAGAGATTATCTCATTTCCCATTACTTTTATTCCAGGGCTAACTACGACTAAATCATACTTAAATTGTGTGGGCTGCTTAACAAAGTTAAATATCCCACTATATCGCATTTCATCGTCATAAATGCTTACACATGCACCCTCACTATGAAGAAGTTTGCAAGCTGCCTGTCCGCTTGCGCCCATTCCATATACTAAAACTTTTTTGCCTCGAAAAGATTTGTTCATATCACTCCCGTTACAAACATGTATCCCATTGTAGTCAAAAGACCTAGGACAAATGTTATAACTATATATATTGTGACAATTCGATTTTCATGCACACCTAACTGCTCAAAATGATGGTGAAGTGGCGCCATTTTAAAAATACGCTTGTGAGTTTTTTTATAATATGCAACTTGCAGAATATCAGACAACGCTGTCAAAACGTACAATATGCCCATGATTGGAAGTATAAGCTCTAATCCCGAAAACACAGCAAGCGAAGCAATCAAACCACCTAATGCTAAACTTCCAGTATCGCCCATAAATATCTTGGCAGGGAACCCATTGAAAAGTAAAAATGCTAAAAGGGAGCCCACCATAGCAAAGCAAACTATTGCCATGTTTTCAAAGGCTTGTCCGCCAAGCAGCACTAAGATTACGCCAAAGAAAAGAATGTAAGTTCCACTCACACCGCTTGCAAGCCCGTCAAGTCCGTCAAGCAGGTTTACAGAATTTGTGACTGCCACATAAAACACCATGATAAAAGGTATTATAAAAAGTCCTAAATCAATAGTTAATCCAAAAAGGTTAAGGGTTGTCCCCACATTGAAATAAGCATACATAGCAACGACAAAACTTATACCAACTTGTCCTATAATTTTTTGATAAGGCTTTAAACCTTCATTTTGATGAAACTTGATTTTGATAAAGTCATCTAAAAAGCCGAGCATGCCATAGGCAAACATTATAAGAAGGGTCAGTACTGCCCAGAAGACTTGTCCGCGTAAAAAGAAGAGTGAGGATATTATCGTTGAAGCAATAAAAATCAGTCCGCCCATAGTCGGCGTACCTGACTTCGCCGAATGCTTGTCCACATAGTGAAGTATCGTTTGCGAAAACTTCAACTTTTTACAGAGTGTCAAAATAGGGTACGCAATAAGCGTCCCTAAAACAATGGCAGTCATTGCTGCCAAAATATATCTAAGAATTGGACTCATCTTCCCCCTCCTGAAGTTTTATATTGCTGCGAAAATAATCATATACTGCGTCAAAATCGTTGTAAGGCTTTTTCTCACCTTTGATTTCTTGATACTTTTCCCCACCTTTGCCAGCAATAACAATCGTGTCATTTGGAGAAGCGTGTTCTATGCCATGAGCAATAGCTTTAGCCCTGTTTTCACAAATTTCACAAGGCACACTATTTGCAACTCCTTTTGCAATCTCTGAAATTATGTCAAGCGGATCTTCATCACGTGGATTATCACTTGTCAAAATAATTTTATCTGCAAGCCCACTTGCTACTTTACCCATAATAGGCCTTTTCTTTCTATCGCGATTGCCACCGCAACCAAAAATTGCAATAAGTTTACCACGAGTAAGTGCTTTAGCTTCCTCTAAAACCTTTTTAAGTCCGTCAGGAGTATGCGCATAATCAATTACGATATTGCATTTATGATGACGAATAACATTAAAACGCCCCTCTACTGGGTTGATATATCTAAGCGCACGAGTTATATCTTGCTTTTTAATTCCAATTGCTCTTGCAGCCGCTATAGAAGCAAGAGTGTTTTCAATATTGTATTTGCCCGCTAAGTTTGTTTGCACTTCAAATATTTCATCAAGACAATTACAAACAAACTTAGAATGGCGAAAGTCTGAAGTTGTGTTAACTGCAAACACATCACTAGGATTATCAAGTCCATAGCTTATAAGACTCATACTCGGATTATTAATAAGTTTTCTTCCATAATCATCATCCGAACAAATAATCCCAAGCTTCATATGTTTTCCGTCAAAAAACGAAAGTTTTGTTTTTGCGTAATTTTCCATATTTCCAAAAAAGTCAAGGTGGTCTTGAGTTATATTGGTCAAAAGACCTAATTCAAAATTAAGTCCCTCAAGTTTTTTCAAAGCTAAGGCGTGAGCAGACGCCTCCATAACCACATATTCCACACCGCTATTTTTCATTTCTAAAAAATGCTTATGCAAAATTTCAGGGTCTGGAGTTGTAAACCCCGTGTCAATTACATTGCCGTTATAGTTTATCCCCATTGTTCCAACGATAGCGGCAGACTTGCCCGCACTTCTAAGTATTTCCGCAAGAAGATTTACAATTGTAGTTTTTCCGTTAGTGCCTGTAACCCCAATGAGTTTTAAACTGTCTGAAGCTTTTTCATAAAAGTTTTTACACATTAAACTATATGCACTTCTTGAGTCTTTAACTTTTATTACATTAGCGCCTCGCTCTATTTGGGATACAACCAGCCGCGCCCCTTTAGACAAGGCTTCTTCTATATATTTTTCGCCATTTTCTTTTACGCCTAGTAAACTGACATAGATGAACCCCGGTTGAACCTTTCTGCTGTCATGAGTGATCCCAGAAATTTCCATGCCGTCATTTGCCTTATTATAGTCCGCCTCCAGCCCTTCTAATATTTTGTATAACTGCATATCTTGCGCCTCCACCTTCATATTACATCTTCTATTATCACTAAATGCTTTCTATTTCAAAATCAGTGCATTCTCGACAAAGTAGGACAGAAAATTTATAAATGTATATTTATACATTATTTTGTATATTTACTACTTTCTTCATATTGAGAATATATTTCAAGTGCGCGACTATTAAACTGATAACAATCATTATCTTCATCTGCCATTTTCTTTTTGGCTTCGCTGATTAAACACTCTAAAAGGTCTTTAAAAGGCTCGTTAAAAAGGTTAAAAGCAAGTGAACCTGGTATCGTGTTAATTTCACCCACATAAATTTTACCATGGCCATCTGATAAGAAATCCACTCTGGCAACGCCATCACATTCCAAAGCCTTATAGGTTTTTGCAGCGAGTTTCTTTATCTTATTTTCAAAAGATGCTGGAATTTTACTGCTATTTTGCTGTTTTTTATCAATATATTTGTCATCAAAAGTGTAAATTTCACCTTTGTTCATTTCTTGCACATTTGAGCATATTTCACGATCTGACAATTTGATAACAGCACAAGCATACTCTCTAGCTCTGTCAATAAATTCCTCTATCAATATTTTATTATCATATAAGAGAGCATTTTCAATTTTGGAAGTTAAACTGTCAATATCTGCACATATGCTAATACCTACACTGCTTCCAAGACGTGCAGGCTTGACAATTACTGGAAAAGTGAGTTCTTTTTCAACTTGCTGTAATATTTTAAACTTAGATGAGTTAAAATCATGTGCATAAAAATCCACAAATTTAGGAGTTAATAGATGATGATAGCTGAGTATTTTTTTAGTAAGCGCTTTATCCATACATACGCCACTTGAAACTTGAGTACAAGATGTAAATGGAATGTCACATAGCCTTAATAGACCCTGAACGCTTCCATCTTCACCATTTTTACCATGCAAACATAAAAGCGCACAATCAATTTTTATTTGATTTTTAAACTTACCACGCTTATTAATTAGAAGATATGGCGCGCCTAATTTTAAAGTAACTTCGCTTACCTTAGCATTTTTAAAATTAATAAAGGTTTGCACTTTGTCAAAATTTTCTCCTATAAGCCATTGACCTTTTTCATCTATATATACTGGCAAAGCTTGATACTTTGAGGGCAAGCTTTTAATTGCCTGCAAAGCTGTTATAATTGATATATCATGCTCTACGCTTTTCCCACCGAAAAGCACCATAATAGTTTCTTGCATTTTTTCTCCTTTTTTTACTTATAATCATCAGGCAAATCATTTTCAAATAAAATTATGCAATTCTCACAAGTAAGTTTTTCAAGCTGTTGCTTTTGTTGCATTCTTGTGTTTGCAAAAAAGATTTTGCTTTTAGGAAAATTATGACTTATTAGACCTGCCCAAATTTGATTTTTATTTATTTCATTCATTATGATTACATAGTCTGCGATGTCAGCAACTTCTGCACCTAACTTGAAGTTTGCCGCTGCTTGTTGATCTCCTAGTTCCACAAACCCGGGTGTGATTACAATTTTACGCCCCTCAAACAAACTCATAGTTTTAAGTGCCTCGCTTGCTCCTATAATATTAGAATTATATGAATCATCTAATATAGAAAGTTTTCCACTTGTAATAAGTTCTAACCTATGTGGCGTCGGACTCATCGCCCAGACAGCATCTTTTATATCTTTAAAACTCAAGCCTAAAATATAAGCAAGTGCCGCAGCAGTTGTAATGTTATCAATGTTGAATTTGCCTAGAAGCTTAGTTTTCATTTCCAATTCTTTTCCATCTATAACAAGTGTAAATGTGCACACTTTTCCAAGTTTTATATCCTTTGCATAGGCAAAACTGTTTGGCTTGCAAGTCAAAAATTTAGTACGAGTACATTTCTTATATAGTCTTTGCCCTGAATTGCTATCGCCATTTATAACCGCACTTCCATTTGGACTCATGCAACGTAAAAGCTCAAACTTAGTGCGCTCTATCACATCTAAACTTTTAAAAGTTTCAATATGCGCAGGGCCTATGGTAGTAGTAATCGCATAATCTGGCTCGACAAGCCTAGTTAAAACCTCAATATCTCCCTCATTTCTTGCGCCCATTTCTGCGATAAAGATGTCATGGTCGTCAAGATTTTCAAGTATTGTGCGCGTTATTCCCATTTCCGTATTAAAATTAGAAGGCGTTACGCAAACCTTAAACTGCTTAGATAGCATTTCATAAAGTATATTCTTAGTGGAGGTCTTGCCATAACTACCAGTAATTCCAATCTTGATGCATTTCTTGCTTAAAAGCTTTTTCTTTGCCTTATTCATGTAATATTTTTTAATCCAATGCTCTAATGGACATAAAATAATATGCGCAAGCATCATTATAAGCGGCAAGAAAAGAATAAGGACTATAATATCGAGCAATATCAAAGCCCAATGCTGAAGTAACGCAAACACTAAAAGATTTAAACCGTAAACAAGCACAAAATACATAAAAATAAATCTAATAAGTCGTTTTGTAAACTTAAGCGAGTTTTTATCGCCTATTGCTAAATTAAACTTTATGCTTCTATCTAAAAATTTAGAGGCGTTATAGCCAACAAGTTGATAGGTTTTGATATGTACATATGAAATTATAAGCATTATTAAAGCGATTATAAAAGAATATAAAAAAATCATTTTTCCTCCCAAAACTGTCCTAAAAGCCTATAAAATGAAAGCGGGCTGTCTAAAAATGAATAATGTCCAGCATCATCTAAAATTTCAAGCTTTGAATTTCTTATCAGTTTTTTAAAACTTTTAGCCATATAAATAGGCGTATCTTTATCATTTTTACCAAATACAATGAGTGTGTTCGCATGAATGCGTAAGCAATACTCTTCTAAATCTTGATTGACTATACTAACAAAAACTTTTTTCATCTGTGGCGACAATTTTTGATAATCACTAGACCCTGCATTTGAAATTGCTTTGCCAAAGTGACGATAAATTTTATACTTATAAACTTTATAATAATATTTAATAGAGCGTTTTGGATGAATCCCAGCGCTATCTACCAATATTAAATTAGCCACAAGCTGCTTTTTAAGTGCCGCTAAGAGAATTGCAACTCGACCACCAAAAGAGTGGCCAAGGACATCACACGTAGCTATGTGCAAATGTTCACATAGACTCATGACCATACTTACATATGTAAATATATTCCAATCTATAGGTTCGTTTTCGCTCTTACCAAAAGGAGGAAAGTCAATAGTTATAAAATTTTTGTTTGGAAAATGCTGCATCAGCCCAGCAAAAACCTCACTGCTGGCACCCCAACCATGTAACAATAGACATGGTTTCTCTGATTTATCGCCATACTGGCTAAAATGTACTTTTATTCCATTGTACGTAAACACCATATTAACTTTTATGCCAAAATTGTTGTAAATGTCGTAAAATCATTTTGAAAATTAAAATAAAAATGCTATTATTAAATTAAGCCAAAAGGGCAAAATATTAAAAGGACGGTATACTAACTTGAAAATCACAGACGTAAGAGTAAGAATGGTGACAAAGGACGATGCAAAACTTAAGGCAGTTGCTTCAATCACAATTGACGATTGCTTTGTAGTACATGACATCAAAATCATCAACGGAAAGGATGGATTATTTATTTCAATGCCATCAAGAAAAACTCCAGAGGGCGAATATAAAGACATCGTTCACCCAATCAACACTGAAACACGTGAAATGATACGCACTGCCATTATGGATGCGTATGCCAAAATGCCAGTAGAAAATTAATTTTTACTACAAAATTGCCTATATATTTTTACCTGCGAAGGCCAGACCTAACCGTAGATATTTATGTATGCAAAAATCGCGGGCGGCAGTTGGAATTTTATAACGCTTGCAAGTCCACGAACTTGGTATCTAAAATCCATATTCCCCGCGTGCCTCTTTCGGGCTTTTGTTAAATCGTTTTGCTATTTAACTGCAAAAGAGGTTTCCTTACACATTTCTAGTCGCGGATACCGCTTCCCCTAGAAATCTTCTAGTTCAAATTAAAACACAATTTTTATAATTATATGCAAGCGGATATTGCATATTTTTTTTAAAAAAGGAGATTTACTTATGAAAAAGGGAATTTTTATCACTCTAGAAGGCATCGATGCTTGCGGCAAATCTACTCAAATTGAACTTTTAAAGAAAACATATCCTGAATTTGTCTATGTTAGAGAACCCGGCGGCACAATCCTAGGCGAAAAAATACGAAACCTAATATTGAAAGACAAGGATATTACAATGTGTGGCAAAGCAGAACTTATGCTTTTCATGGCGTCACGAGTAGAACTTTATGAAAAAGTAATAAAGCCACACCTAGAAAAAGGCGATATTGTAATTGCAGACCGTTATTACGATTCTACACTCGCCTATCAAGGCAGCGCCCGCGGCGTTATGGAAATGGATGATATTTTATCCCTCAATAGACAAATGCTGGAAGGACTCAAGCCAGACCTTACTATTTATTTAAAAATTTCGCCAAAGTTGGCGCAATGTCGTCGCGACGCAGATGAAGCGGACAAAATGGAAATGGAAGGGCTTTCTTTCCAAGAGAAAGTTGCACAAGGCTATGACTATATTGCCTCTAAAGAGCCAGAGCGCTTCTTGGTCCTAGACGCACGTGAGCCTATCGACGTAGTGCATAAAAATATAGCAAAAGCGATTTTGAAATTACAATGTAGACAAAAAGATAACCTGGAAAAATTAAATGCGGGCAACTCGGAAAACAACTAAAAAGCATGTCAAATTGACATGCTTTTTATATTTTCTTTAAGTCCTTTTCGTCCACTACCATACAAATATCGCCATGATTTTTGGGAAACATAACCTCCCATTTGCCTAGGATAGCATACTCACTATTAAGCATGCCAATGTCGCCCATTTCCAGCCCCTCTTTCAAATACTTAGCCTTCTCATTAATTAACATGACATTATCAAACTGTTCAAAACTGCTTGTTTCAAAATTTTTCTTTTCAATATCAAATTCTTGAATTTTGTTTTTAATTTGTAAGGCAAAGTCCTCGGGCAAATCTTGGACATACTCTAGCGCATAGTTTCCAACCTCACGAATGCAATAATCGCCATGATTTTTGAAATTTAAAAACATAACAGTTGAAACATCTTGATTGGTTTCCAAAGCTATGCCATAGCTGCCGTCTTTCAACTGCAAATTAATATCTTTTTTTTACCGAACAACATCAAATTGTTTCATAATTTACCTCCAAAAGGTGTATTACAAAATTATTCTTATTCACTTTCATAAACATTTTGAGTTGGATTTTTTAAAATTTGCTCAAGTCTTTTACTTGCAAGTTTTAAAACTTTTGCATCTTCTCTTTTTTGTATTTTCAAGTTACGCTTGGCAAGTTTAAGTCTATATGCTTCCCGCTTTCTATTATCATTTTGAATTGACTGTATATAGTCTAATTCTCTTGGGCTTGTGTAATATACATTTTTAACCCCGCCTTTAGAAACTTCATTATGATATTTATCGCGCACAATGCTAAACTTCTTATCAAGCGCTTTAGGATTTTCGTGCATTAGGCGCATATCGTCTTTGATTTCAGCTACAAACGCGTCATAATTGATAGCTTCTTTTAAAAGTTTAATTTCCTCTTTGAGTTTACTTTGATAAACGCTAGTACCTATATTACGCGCCTCATCTATGATTTTCTCAATATGAGGTAGTACTAGCGGCAAAATGTATTTATCTTCCTCAAAATTAGAAGCCAAAATTTGTTTTATTGTCCAGTTATCCATACACTCACTTTTAGAAAACGCCCGATTGATTTTAGGCTTTTCAATTTCATAGTAACAATCCTTATCATAAATCAACCCAATTGAGGTATCGATTACATATTCTTTTCCATCTTCTTCCGTCACTTCAACGAATGCATGTTCCCACTCATTTTCATCAGAATAAATTTGCCTTAAGCTTTCAATATCGGCATGTACAACTTGACAGTTTTTAAACGCAAGTTGCATTAAAAGAGCACTATCATAACAATAACCATTACACAAATCAATAGTAAAAAGTTTGATAGACGCAGGCAATCCGCCAACACTATAAGGGCGCAAATAGTCAAACACAGCATTAGGATACGGCATAATTTTCCTTTCCTCGAACCCTTTTATAAGCATTTCACGATGAATTTTGTCATATTTTTTAACATTTTCTTTTATTAACATAATTTTATTATAGCACAAAGTGGCAATTTGTCAAGATTTAAAATATTACACTCTTTCAATCACAATGTCGGCTACGCAAAGCGCGTTGTTTGTTATATTGTCGTAAATCACTTTCGCAACATCTGCAGGATTCATCCATTTGACAGATTTCTCTTCTGGCACGTAATCACGATTATTATTCCAAAAAGCGGTGTCCATACCACCAGGGTAAACCCCAATAACTTTAATATTTGTGCCTTTATAAGTTGTTTTCAAACTTTCAGTAAAGCCTCTTCCTCCCCATTTCGCAGCACAATATAGACTTTCGTTGACATTTCCCTTTAATGCCGCTGACGAAAGGATATTCACAATTTTTCCGCCCTTTACCTTCATTAATGGCAATGCATAAGTTGTATTTAAAATCAAACCGCATAGTCCCGCACCTAAAACTGCGTCAATTTTTTTCAGATTATTAGTTTCAGGGCTTCCAAAAGCGCCAACGGCAGCATTGTTAACAAGATAGCAAATGTTATACTTTTCCGCTATAGAGCTATAAAGACCTTTTACAAATTCCTCATTACAAATGTCGCCGTACTTATAAAGCCCCCCCGACAATTCTTCACGTTTAGTCCGAGCGATAACTAAAACTTCATATTTTTTAGAAAATAGTTTTACAAGCTCTAAACCTAGTCCGCTATTTCCTCCAGTGATTACAACCAAATCTTTTTTCATGTTTACTCCCATTATGTAAAAATCATATCATAAATTATTGCAGATTCCTAATTATTACTATAAAATATAAAAAATTACACCGAAAAGTGCAATTTTTTTGTTTAAATTACTTTCTTGGATTTTTGATGTTTGCTTGAGCAGCTGCAAGACGTGCGATTGGAACGCGGTAAGGGCTACATGATACATAAGTAAGTCCAGCTTTGTGGCAGAACTCAATTGATGATGGGTCGCCACCATGCTCACCACAGATTCCAAGTTTGATATCTGGACGAGTTTGTTTTCCAAGGCGTGCTGCCATTTCAACAAGTTTGCCAACGCCATTTTGGTCAAGACGAGCAAATGGGTCAGACTCAAACAATTTCTTAGAATAATAAACATCAAGGAATTTACCAGCGTCGTCACGGCTAAATCCGAAAGTCATTTGAGTAAGGTCATTAGTACCAAAAGAGAAGAATTCTGCATGCTCTGCAATCTTGTCAGCAGTAAGAGCAGCTCTAGGAATTTCAATCATAGTACCAATCTTGTAATGCATAGAAGCGCCTTTTTTAGCAATAACTTCATCAGCTTTGGCAGCCACGATATCGCGTACATACTTAAATTCTTTGCTATCACAAGAAAGTGGAATCATAATTTCAGGAACAATTTCGTAGCCCTCTGATTTGCTTACTTCAATAGCAGCTTCAATAACTGCTTGAGTTTGCATTTCAGCAATTTCTGGATATGTCACAGCAAGACGAAGTCCGCGATGTCCCATCATTGGGTTAAATTCGTGGAGGTCAGATACTGTTTGTTTAAGTCTATCAAAAGTAATGCCCATTTCTTTAGCAAGAGCTTTTATGTCGCTATCTTCATGTGGAACAAATTCATGAAGTGGTGGGTCAAGGAAACGGATTGTGACAGCTTTACCTTGCATAGCTTTGTAAATACCCTTGAAGTCTTTCTTTTGCATTGGGAGAAGTTTTGCAAGAGCTTTTTTACGCTCTTCAACAGTAGAAGACACAATCATCTCGCGAACAGCCATAATTCTGTCAGCCTCAAAGAACATATGCTCTGTTCTGCAAAGACCTACGCCCTCAGCACCGAAATCGAATGCGTTTTTAGCATCTTTTGGATTGTCAGCATTTGTACGAACTTGAAGTGCTTTATATTTATCAGCCCAAGCCATGATAGTAGCAAACTCGCCAGAAATTTTAGCTGGCTCAGTTTTGATTTCACCATCATAGATTTTTCCAGTAGAGCCGTCAAAGGAGATTATATCCCCCTCTTTGTATTTTTTGCCATTCAAAGTGAAAGATTTTTCATCAGCGGCAAACTTGATTGCACTGCAACCAGCCACGCAAGCAGTACCCATACCACGAGCGACAACCGCAGCGTGAGAAGTCATACCACCACGAGCAGTCAAAATACCCTGACTTGCAGCCATGCCCTCGATGTCTTCTGGAGAAGTTTCAAGACGAACAAGCACAACCTTGCCATTTTTTCCACCTTGTTCTTTTGCTTTTTCAGCAGTAAATACAATTTTACCTGAAGCCGCGCCAGGAGAAGCTGGAAGAGCCTCTGCGATAGCTTTTGCTTTTTTAAGAGCGACAGCTTCAAATTGTGGGTGAAGAAGTGCGTCAAGTTGTTTAGGGTCAATCATCATAACGGCATCTTTTTCAGAGATAAGTTTTTCATTAACAAGATCAACTGCAATTTTAAGTGCGGCTTTAGCTGTACGCTTGCCGTTTCTTGTTTGAAGCATGTAAAGTTTACCCTTTTCAATAGTAAACTCCATGTCTTGCATATCTTTGTTATGTTTTTCAAGTTTTTTAGCGATATCTACAAATTGCTTATATACTTTAGGATTTTGCTCTTCCAAAGTAGCAATTGGAAGTGGTGTACGGATACCAGCAACAACGTCCTCACCTTGAGCATTCATTAAATACTCACCATAAAGTTTGTTTTCGCCAGTTGATGGATTACGTGTAAATGCAACACCTGTACCGCTGTCCTCACCCATATTTCCAAATACCATGGATTGAACATTTACGGCAGTGCCCCAGTCATAAGGGATGTCGTGCATACGACGATAAACATTTGCACGCTCGTTGTCCCAAGAACGGAATACAGCTTTAACAGCTTCTACAAGTTGAGTTTCTGGCTCTTGTGGGAACTCCTCTCCTTGCGCCTTTTTGTAGAGGTCTTTGAAAAGCGTCACGATTTCTTTAAGATCCTCAGCTGTTAAATCTTTATCATATTGTACCTTTTTCTTTTCTTTAATTTGATCTAAAATTCTCTCGTATTTAGATTTGTCTTGCTGCATAACGACATCACTAAACATTTGGATAAAACGACGATATGAGTCATATGCAAAACGAGGATTATTTGTAATAGCAGCAAGTCCTTCTACAACTTCATCGTTAAGTCCGAGGTTAAGGACTGTATCCATCATTCCAGGCATAGAAACTCTAGCACCAGAACGTACAGAAACAAGAAGTGGATTTTCAACACTGCCAAATTTTTTACCAGTTTGTTTTTCAAGCTCAGCAAGTTTAGCTTTAATTTGGCTTAAAATCATATCATTGATTTTTCTGCCATCTTTATAATACTGTGTACAAGCTTCAGTGGTGATTGTAAAGCCCTGCGGAACTGGCATTCCGAGAGCAACCATTGCAGCAAGGTGAGCCCCTTTCCCACCGAACAATGCTTCGTTTCTGCCGTCAGCATCTTTAAATGAATAAACAAATTTTTTCATACATTTTTCTCCTTTTTATTACCAAGATTAGTATAATAAAAATCAAAAAAATACGCAAATAAAATGCAGTGTTTTTAAAAATATTTTTTATATTTCAAGTAAAATATTTTTACTTGACACGACCTGTCTTTCTTCGTTATAATATAACTGGAGGGATTATGATTAATTTTAAACTTGAGGGATCATTTTTACAGCGTATGACTACGACGCTTTAGTTTTAAATTTTGCACTCGACTATAAACTTACAACTTTTGGCAACCGTATTAAAACGGGGTTCAGCTTAAGAGGAACGGAAACTGTCACCAATAAATTAAAAGAATTAAACATAGGCTATATGCTATATTTCGACGCAAATAAAATCTCGCTCCCCGCGTCAATTTCGCTCTGTTTTAATCCAAAGGATGACGCGTGCGATACATATTTAAAATTTATAGAAAAGAAGTTTCAAGAAAATAATATAAACTCAATTGAAGAATATGCAAAAAGACTAAACAATTCGCGTAAAAATAATATAGACAGACGCAAACTTGTCGAAGCGGAAGATTATATTAAACTTAAATATGACAATGAAGAGGATGTAGAAATTTTCTGCATAAAAGGCGCAGTTCCTATATTTAAACCTAAATGGAATGGCATAAGAAGCCAAAGCACAAAAAATAATTATACAACTGAATATCAAAAAACTAATGTTGCCGCAGGCGAAATTGCTGACAACTCACCGCTTGCTCGCGCAATACTCGGCAAAGCAGAGGGAGAAAACTTCGCTTTTACAATAGATAAAATCAAAACAAGCGGCAAAATATTGCAGATTTTAAAGCGATATGATTAAATTTTTACAATATACTATTAAAAATTGCATATTGACATATTAATAAATTAATGCTATAATTAAATAAGAGGTAAACATGTCAGCTGCAAAAACTTTTAATAATAGCGTACTTAATTACGCAAATAAAAAGCAAAATTGGTTTAATCGCAATTATTGCTATCTTACAACGTTGATTATAATGGGTGCGCTTTGTGCTTGCTTTTTCTTACTTTCTGATAAGTTTGCCGCAATAGTTGCAACTGATATTCGTTGGAATGCTGTTTTGGAGCCGCTACGTCACGCCAATTTAGGTCATCTTATAGGCAATCTTATTTCTTTCTTTGTGGTTTCAATATTTTTAGAAAGGCATTTTGGCTCTATTAAATACTTTTTATTGGTAATATTAAGTTTCGTACCTGCTACACTTTCCACTTTCGCTTTTTCTGGCAGTTGGGACGGAGTTGGCTTCTCAGTTGTCAATTATTTTCTCTTTGCGTTATTTGCCTGCGTGATTTTGTTCCATTTTAAAAATTATTTCTTCGGCAAAGCAAAATGGATATTCCCTCTTGTTATCTTAGGACTTTTAATGCTTCTCATGTGCTGGAATGGAGAAACCACATCTGTAGAAGGCTTCTTCAAATTCGGGGTATTTACAAGTTTACTGGATAATGTAGGTCACTGGTCAAGCGCAATTATCGGGTTAAACATTGCAATATTCGCTGAGCTTTACAGCTTAGGCAATCCCAAGAAAGCTTGTTCTCGCACTAGAAAAAATAAAAGAAATTTAAGAAAAATCAAAAAAGCTTCGCCTATAGTTAAAAAACATAAAATATATATTGCGACTATGAGGGCTAAAAAATATATAAAAATTCCCTGCAAATAACCTGCAGGATTTTTTAACGCTTACATATTAAATTTTCATAATATATTTTATGGTAGTAATGAAATTTGGCGGAAAAAGTTTAAGTACGCCAAACAAGGTAGAGGATATTGTTAAATACATTAAAAGGCGTAGTCAAAATGAAAAAATTATTGTGGTCGTTTCTGCGATGGGTAATACAACCAATAAGCTTTTATTACAGGCAAAACAATTTGGCATTGCAGACCCTAGAGAGCTTGATGCCCTGCTTGCAACTGGCGAAATGCAAAGTGCAAGTCTTTTTTGTTTAAGTCTTAAAAATTACGGACTTAAAGCAAAAAGTTTAAATGCAGCGCAAGTTCCAATTCGTGCAAACGGCAACCATTTAAATAGTGAAATCGACATTGTGGAAACGGCAAATATACTAAAACTTTGTGAAAATAATATCATTCCAGTAGTTACAGGCTTTCAAGGCATAAATGAGCAAGGTGATTTTGTTACGCTCGGACGTGGCGGAAGCGACACAAGCGCAGTTGCATTGGGCGCTGCGCTAGGCTGCAAGGTGGAGCTGTATTCAGATTTTCAAGGTATTTTTACAGGTGACCCCCGACGAGGCGCATATAAAAAACTTAAACATATTGATTATGATAGTCTGCTTTTATACGCCCAGTCTGGAGCAAAGGTGGTCAGTGAGTCAGCAGCAAAGCTCGCTAAAAGTAAACAAGTCAAACTTGAGTGCAAAGGCTCAACAACTCCCGAACAGCAAGGAACTTTAGTTAATTCTTCGCACTATCCATTTAAGGCTATAAATGTAAATGACAACGAAATCAGCTTAATATATAATAATTGTACTTTATCTAAAACAAGAATTGAAAAAATGTTAAAAAAATATGATATTTACTACATGAATCAATCTATTCATTCCTTTAAGTTTTTAACAAATCAACAAACTACAACTGAAATCGAGGCTTGTATTGCCGAGCATTATCACCTTTTGCAATAAATTTATCGCAAATAAAATCATCTTATTTGAAAATCATAATTTTTTACATTCTATAACCTTATCCATTTTGAGTACTTTTAAGCATGTCATACTGAGGTGTTATGGAGTAAATTGTCCGAAGAATCTTTAGATGTTTTTTTTTAACCTTTAGTATTGTTTTTTATTTAATTTTGTGCTATACTTAAAATATAAAGGAGTAAATTATGGAAAACCCTACATTATTAAGAGAGAAAGTATACATACCAAGTGCAAGCGAATATGACGCAGCACGTGA